>NZ_JASJXO010000004.1:0-123053 GCF_035018625.1 Subtercola sp. RTI3
AGATGTGTATAAGAGACAGCCGCTCACCCCCCTTCAGATCTTTCTCCGCGGTGTGCTGATTCTGGTCGCCGCCATGCTCTTCGCGTTTGCGGCCAACCTCATGGTTCTCAGCCACATTCAGCATGCCGTCTCGCAGCAGCAGGCCATGAACGAACTGAGGGTGTCGCTGGCGGCCGGTACCGCACCGGTCAGCGAGGCCACCTTCGACAACAGCCTTGTTGCTGACGCGACGCCGCTGGGCATCATCGATATTCCCTCGATCGGAGTGCACGAGGTCTTCAGCGAAGGCACCTCGGCCTCGGTGCTCGAAGGTGGCCCAGGCCACCGGCGTGACTCCGTGCTGCCCGGTCAGGCGGGAATCAGTACCGTGATGGCCCGCGCCGCGGCCTACGGCGGCCCGTTCTCGCGGATTCAAGAGCTGGCTCCGGGCGACCGGATGACCGTGCTCACCGGTCAGGGTTCGCAGACCTTTGCCGTGATCGGCGTTCGCTACGCCGGCGACCCGGTGCCCACCTACGCCCCGGGTACCAGTCGGCTGACGCTTGTGACGGCACGAGGGCCGGCCTTCATTCCCACAGCGATCGCCTATGTCGACACCCAGCTGACCAGCCTGGTGCAGCCCGCCGGCAAACGACAGACCACCTTCATCGCTCTACCGTCTGCCGAGCTGGCCATGTCGACCGACACATCAACCGCCTGGGCGCTCGTGTTCGCCCTGCAGTTTCTGCTCGTGGTCGAGATGGCGGCGGTGTGGGCATACCGCCGAATCGGTGCGCAGAAGACCTGGGTGGTATTCGTTCCGCTGTCGCTGCTCGCCGCGCTGTACGTGGCCAACCAGATGACACTGCTGCTGCCCAACCTGCTGTGACCACCGCGGGCCCACCCCGAAATGCCCCACCTCGCCGAACCGTAGAGAATCGACTGCCATGACCTCCCTGCCACCAAACGACATCACCGAGGTGCTGCCACCGCAGAGCCGGCGCAGCATGCGTGCTGCATCGGAGGCCGGGCAGCCATCGCTTGCCGCCCTCGAAGCGCGCAACATCTCTGCGTGGTTCGGCGACCACCAAGTGCTTGATCGGGTCTCGCTCACCATGCCCGCCGGCGTCATCACGTCGCTCATCGGCCCCTCCGGTTGCGGCAAGTCGACATTCCTGCGCATTCTGAACCGCATGCACGAGCTTGTGCCCTCGGCCAGCCTCGCCGGTGAAGTGCTCATCGACGGTAGTGACATCTACAACGCCGATCGAAAGTTGGTCGACGCTCGCAAGAGCATCGGCATGGTCTTTCAAAAGCCCAACCCGTTTCCGGCCATGTCGATCTACGACAACGTTCTGGCCGGGCTCAAACTCACCGGCACGCGTGCGTCGAAAGACGAACGCGACTTCCTGGTCGAGAACTGCCTCACCAAGGCGGGGCTCTGGAGGGAAGTGAACGACCGTCTCCGTTCGCCTGGTGGCGGACTGTCGGGTGGTCAACAGCAACGCCTGTGTATCGCACGTTCGCTGGCTGTGACGCCCGCCGTGCTGCTGATGGACGAGCCGTGCTCGGCACTCGATCCCACCTCGACGCGCGTGATCGAAGAGACCATGCTCGAGCTGGTGAACGACGTGACGATCGTGATCGTGACGCACAACATGCAGCAGGCGCAGCGGGTGTCGACGCAGTGTGCGTTCTTCCTCGCGGCGCAGGGGCAACCGGGGGGCATCGTCGAACACGGCGACACCGACGCGATGTTCTCCGACCCGATCGACTCGCGCACATACGACTACGTGAACGGCGTGTTCGGCTGACCCCGATCAGGCGAGCTGCTGGCGAGGAATCACGACCTGCTTGACGATGATCAGAATCGCAGCGGTGACCGGCACGGCCACCAGTGCCCCGAGTACCCCGAGCAGGGTTCCTCCGACAAGGGCCCCGATGACGACGAGGATGCCCGGAACATCCACAGCCCGGCTCATCACCTTCGGGCTGAAGTAATATGCCTCGACCTGCATATAGACCAGGAAGTAGATGCCGACGGCGAGAGCGGCCCACGGCGAGGCGGAGAGCGCGATGAGGGTGATGAGCACCGCGCTGATGATCGTGCCGATGAGCGGGATGAGCGCGAGCAGAAACGCGATCACCGCCAGCACACCGGCGAACGGTACCCCGATGATGCTCATCGCGATGAAGCCGAGCACTCCGTTCGATGCCGCGAGGATCACCTGGCCGATGGTGTACTTGCCCACCGACGAGATGATCTGCTCGGAGATGGTGATGACGCCACCGCGGCGGGAGGCCGGCACCATGAGGTAGAGCGCGTTCTTCGAGGCGTCGAGCGAACCGAGGAAGAAGAGCGAGAGAATCACGATGGTGATGGTTCCGAACACGCCGCCGATGACCGTGCTGCCCACCTTCACCAGGCCGCCGCCGAGGGTGAGCAGGTTCTGCGGATCGCTCAGAAAGGTTCCGAGCGAGGCCGAGATGGCTTTCAGGTCGATGACGCCGCCGAGTGAGGCATTCAGCGACACGAACCACGACTGCCCGGCGAGATCGGAGACCGACGTGGGCAGCGACGAGATGAGCGAGGCGCCCTCGGTGATGGCCACGGGCACGATGAGAAAGAGCATACCCACCAGCACAACGACGAAGCCCGCGAAGACGATGCTGATCGCCCAGATGCGTTTCAGACCCCGACGCTCGATGAGGCGCACGATGGGGTCGAGGCCGAGCCCGATGAACAGCGCCGCGGCGAGGTAGACGAGAACCGTCGCGATCGACGACACAGCCAGCCCCAGCACCAGGGCGATCAGACCGCCGAGTGTCGCCAGAAAACCCGCTCTGAACGCGTTCGATTTCACCGTGCATCCCCACCCCTCAGTCGAAGGAGCCTTCGACTGGTGCTGAGCCTAACGAATGCGCGCCGGTAAGTTGGTGCCATGAGTGCTCCCGTCGTGTCTGCGCGTTCGGCCGTTTCTGTGCAACTTCCCGTCACGTCGTGGGGCGACCCCCGCTCAGAGCGCCGAATTCTGCTCGTGCACGGTCTCACCTCGGCCGGGGCGGTGTGGTGGCAGGTCGCCAGCCTGCTCGCCGCCGAGGGGTTCTTCGTAGAAGCTCCAGACCTCCGCGGCCATGGGCTCGCACCGCGCACTCTCAGCTACACGCTGCCCGAATTCAGCGCCGACCTGCTGCGGTTGGCTGCTCCGGATGCCCGCCCCTACACCCTCGTCATCGGGCACTCGCTCGGCGGCGCCATCACGGGTCACACGCTCGCAGGCCACCCCGAGTGGGCCGTTGCAGCACTGCTGCTCGACCCGCTCTTCGCCGCGGCTGACGACGCGGTTCCGGGCATCGCCCACGAGATGGCGTCGGCTCTGCTCTCGGGCACTGTCGCCGACCATCTGGCCGAGAACCCCCGCTGGCACGCCGAAGACGCCCACCAGAAACTCATCGCGGCCCGCGCCATCAGCCCGTTCGTCGTCGAGCACTCCCTGCTCGACAATGTGCCGTGGAACGTCGGTGCGGTCGTCGCCAACACGACCCGGCGCATGCGGATTCTCGGCGCAGACCCGGCAATCGAACCTCCGGTGTTCTCCGAGGCCGAAGGCCTGTCACTCGCGACGGCCAACCCAGCGATCACGTTCGCCGTGGTCGAGGGCGCCGCACACTCCATTCAGCGCGACGACCCCGCCCGCGTGGTGAGCGAGGCTCTCGCCCTCATCGCCGCCACCTCCTGACCCTTCCCCGCTGAGTCGCCGGCGGGCGGTGCCCGCTAGAATCGTGCTGAGTGACACGGGGTGCCCCACACAGCGGGCTGAGATGAGACCCGTTGAACCTGATCTAGTTAGCACTAGCGAAGGGATGTCGCGAATGACCATTCGCCTGGCACCAGAAACGACCGCAGAAACGACCGCAGCGACGACCGCGCACGACATCGTCGAACGATCCATAGCGCTTCTCGACCGGGTGCGCGCGCAACCGCCGCTCGTGCAGTGCATCACCAACAGCGTGGTGGTGAACTTCACCGCAAACGTGCTGCTTGCCGTCGGGGCATCGGCCGCCATGGTCGACATCCCGGCAGAGGCCGGGCCGTTCGCCGCGGTGGCCTCCGGCCTGCTCATCAACCTTGGAACCCCGCACGCCGAACAGCGTGAAGCCATGCTCGAGGCGGCTCTGTCGGCCCTCGCGCACGGCACATCCTGGGTGCTCGACCCCGTCGCCATCGGGTCGCTGCCGGTGCGCACCGCGCTCGCCGCCGAGCTTGTTGCGCACCGGCCGACCCTCGTGCGCGGCAACCCCTCCGAGATCATTGCGCTTGCGGGCGGCGGCGCGGGTGGGCGGGGCGTCGACTCCACCGACACGGGTGACGATGCTCTGGATGCCGCACAGCACCTCGCGCGCACCTTCGGTTCGGTCGTGGCCATCTCCGGCCCCATCGACATCGTCACCGACGGCACTCGAACCCTGCGTCTGGCGAACGGAGACGCGTTGCTCACCCGCGTCACCGGTGGCGGGTGCGCGCTCGGCGCCGTCATGGCGGCGTTCCTCGGCGCGGCCGCCGACACGGCAAGTACCGATGCGGCCAGTACCGACGCGGCCGCCTCCGCAGGAAGCGCCGACGCGTTCGACGCGACGGTCGCGGCGATCACCGCGTACACGGTTGCGGCCGAGATCGCGGCGGAACGGGCATCCGGGCCCGGCTCGTTTGCGGCCGAATTCGTCGACGCTCTGGCGAAGCTGACCGGCGACCAGCTGCGCGAACGCTTCGTGCTCGCGTGACCGCTCTGAGTTCGGCTCCGCGCGGCTTCGACCCCGCGGTCTACTTCGTGACCGACACCGCGCTGTGTGGCGACCGGGGCGTCGTCGAGACCGTTCGGCAGGCCGTGCTCGGCGGGGTGCACACCGTTCAGGTGCGCGCGAAGAATGAGTCGGCCGCTGAGGCGTTCGAGCTGTTGGTTGCGGTGGGGCAGGTCTGCCAGGGGCATGCCACCGTGCTGATGAACGATCGAGTCGACGTGTATCTGGCGGCGAAGGCCGCGGGTGCGTGGGTTCAGGGGGTGCACGTGGGCCAGGGCGACCTGCCGGTGCGGTGGGTTCGCGAGCTGGTGGGCTCCGAGGCGATCGTGGGCCTGACGGCGAACACGGCGGCGCACTTCGACGCCATCGGCGCCCTGACGCCCGGCACCGTGAGCTACGCGGGCGTGGGGGTCATTCGCCCGACGAGCACGAAAGCCGATCATCCAGAACCCCTGGGAATCGACGGTTTCGCGGGCTTCGCTCTGGCCAGCTCAGTGCCGTGCGTTGCCATCGGGGGAGTGCGGCGGGATGACCTGCCGGCCATCCGTCAGGCCGGAGGCGTCGGCGCCGCGGTGGTCTCCCTTCTGTGCCTCGCCGCCGACCCTCGGCGCGAGGCCGAACTGCTCGTCGCCGCGTGGAACTCGCCCACCGCCGATACCACTGCCCCCGTCGCCCGCCGGGTCGGCGAGCGCGACGATGAGTAGCCCCACCGACCGCCCAGCCCCCTTCGCCCGAGCCGTGCCACGAGTGCTGAGCATCGCGGGCACCGACCCCACCGGTGGGGCGGGCATCCAGGCCGATCTGAAGAGCATCGCGGCGAACGGCGGCTACGGCATGGCCGTCGTGACCGCGCTCGTGGCCCAGAACACGCACGGGGTGCGTTCGGTGCACACGCCGCCGCCCGAGTTTCTGCGTGAACAGCTCGACGCGGTGAGCGACGACGTTGTCATCGACGCCGTCAAGATCGGAATGCTCGGGGAGGCCGTCACCGTGGCTGTCGTGCGAGGCTGGCTCGACACGGTGCGGCCGCCGATCGTGGTGCTCGACCCCGTGATGGTGTCGACGAGTGGTCACCGTCTGCTCGCCGCCGACGCCGAAGACGCCGTACGGCGTCTCGTGCCGTTCGCCGACCTCGTGACGCCCAACCTGCCTGAGCTTGCCGTGCTTGTCGGCGCACCCCTGGCACCCGACTGGGCCACGGCGCTCGAGCAGGCCCGGCGCCTGTCGGCCGACACCGGAGCGATCGTGCTCGCCAAAGGCGGCCACCTCGAGGGAGCCCTGAGCCCCGACGCCCTGGTCGACGCCTCGGGCAGGGTCGCCGCTGGGCTCTTCGAATCAACCGGTGAGAGGGTCGCCACGGTGAACACTCACGGCACCGGATGCTCGCTGTCGTCTGCGCTCGCAACCCGCCAGGCTCAGACCCTCGACTGGGTCCGCTCGCTGACGCTCTCGAAGCACTGGCTGCTCGACAGCCTTCGGCACGCCGACGCCCTCGAGGTGGGAACCGGCCGGGGCCCGATCAGCCACTTGCACGCGCTGTGGTCGGTCGCTGCGCAGAACTCGCCCGCACCGCCCGACCAGAAAGCGCCGCGGCCGCTCTGGTGACGGAGGCCGAGCGGTACCTCGGCGTCTGCAACTGATCTGCGCCGTATGCACAGCATGTCGCGCTCGTCAAGTGTCAAACCGATTCCGGTCGTCGGCTGAGACCCTTGGTATCGTCAAGTGTTGCCCAAGACCCTGGCAGCGATTCGCTGATCACAGGGGTAATTCATGAGCATTCACGACGCAGTAGCCGACGATCCACCTGTCTCCGGGCTGTCGTTCGCCGCCGACCTTCTGCGGCGTGTGGCGCAGGGTGATCACGACGCATTCGGTGATTTCTACGACGTCATGTCGGCCCGCGTGCACGGCATCGTGTGTGCCGGTATCGATGACAAACTTCTCGCTGAAGAACTGACAGGTGAGATCTTCCTCGAGTTCTGGCGAAGCGCACCGGCCCGTATCTCGGCCGCCGAGCCGCTGCGGTCGGTGCTGCTGTTCGCGCACCGCAGCGTCGAAGAGCGCCGGGCCTTGCTTCCTGGTGCATCCGCTTCGGTCGCCGGGCGGCACTCGTCGAGGCCGTAGCCACCAAAACGACCTGATATTCTGCTCGCATGGGCACTCTCACCTACGGTCCGGCGGCGAAGCCCATCTCGATCGACGATCGTGACCTTGCGCACCTGCAGGCCGTCATTCTCACCAAGCTGCGCCGGGGCGAAAGTTTCTCGTTCACCTGGGAACGCTCCTCCGACCTCAGCAGCGGTCACAACACGCTCTGGATGCACCCGCACATGTTCGTCGAATTCAGCTACTACGGTTCGAAGCGAATACCGCTGAACCGGGCCTGGATCGAGGCCATGATGAACCGCGCCAACAGCGCCGGCGGACTCGAACTCATCGCCGAGAAGCTGGCGCAGGCTCCGGCCTGACCCGAACGGCCGGGGCCTGGCCTGACGGTCTGGGTCGGAGCCCGCCGGGGCCCGGCCCGTTCAGTCCAGGTCGATGGTCTCGATGTCGAGTTCATGGTTCGACGCGACAAGTGGCGGGTTCTCGGCCAGTTCGGCGGTCTTTCGCGCGAGCGTCTCGATGAGCTCCGCGTCGTCGAGATCGACCGTACTGTCGGCCGCACTGACAGCAGCGCTGTCGGGTGAGGTGCAGTACAACTGCGTGGTCGGCCCGAGCAGCAGGTTTGAGAAGCCCCTCTCGCCGTCGACCAGCACGGGAACCGTGATGCGCTCGGTGCGCCCCGCATTCGCGAGTGCCACCGTGTAGTCGAACACGGCCGAGCACACGGCGAAGCTCACGGTGATGACGCCGGCGCCGTAATGTAGCTGTCTCATATTCCGAGTGAATCAGACAGGCCGACACTGACCTAGCCAGAATGTGACAGTTGGCGAAGCGGGGGTTCGGGAGGTATAAAGGGTCGGCCGTGCACGGCGCAGGCCGACCCGTCAGGGCACCAGCACGATTCGTTCACCCGAACTCTGGCTGCGCTCGCCCCATACCGCCTCGACGTCACGAAGCGGCCGGGTCACGGCATCGATCACAAAACTGCCCCGGCTGAGCTCTTCGACGAGAGCCGGCAGGCTGGCGAGGATGCCGGCGGTGCTCGCCGAGCCCTGCCCGCTGCCCAGAAAATGCACGTTGGCCTGACGCAGGGCGGCCGACGGCAGCGCAATGTCGGGGCCCGCAACCGATCCGATCTCGATCCAGGAGAGAAGGCGGCCACGGTCGCGTCGCGCTTGCAGAAGCGCGGGCAGCGCCAGCTCGGTCGGCGGCCCCCAGAGGTAGTCGAGCACCACGTCGACCTCGGCCGCTCGCGCGGCGTAGTCGGCGGCGACCTGCTCGAGGGGGCCTGCCAGGTCGATGGTTCTGTCAGCGCCGAGTGCCCTCAACAGATCGAGCCGCGCTTGGCCTCGTCCGGCCACGACGATCTCGCCGGCGCCGAGATGCTTCGCCACCTGCACGGCCAGCTGGCCGGCCGAGCCGGTGGCACCCATGATCAGCACCGACTCGCCGGTGGTGAACGAGAGGCGGTCGCGAAGAGCGATCCACGATGACATGGCGGGGTTCATCGCCGCCGCGAGTACGACCGGGTCAGAACTCGCGGGCAGGGTGACCAGGCGGCGGGCATCCACCACCGTCTGCTCTGCGAGAGCCCCCAAGTTCGTGTCGGGGAGAACGAAGTACACCAGCGTACCGTCGGCGCGGCGGCCGACGCCGTCGATGCCGGGGATGAGCGGCAGAGTGTCGGTCGAGGTGTAGTGCGAGCCCGCGGCCTGCGAACGCACGCGGGGGTGCAGGCCCGACGCCAGCACCTCGACCACCTCCTCGTGTTCGCCGAGCGTTATGGGGTCGGCGAACACTTCGTAGCGGGGCGCGGTGGCCCAGTCTCTGACAACGGCGGCGTGCATGGCGCCCTCCTTCGATTTAGTTGGTGTCGCCAATCATATACTTGGTGACACCAACTAAATCAACTATCATCGGAACATGCCCAGCGAACCCAGCGAAACGAGATCCGGCGTCGGCGAGACACCCCTGGTGGTCGACGCCTTGGTGCAACTCAGTTTCGCCGTTCAGCTCGTTCTCACGCGGGTCGCGTCGGTGCACGACCTCTCGGTCACCCAGCTGCGGCTGCTCGGAATTCTTCGCGACCGCACCCCGAGCATGGCGGCCATCGCCGACGTACTCGAACTCGACCGCTCGTCGGTCTCCGGCCTCATCGACCGGGCCGAGCGCAGAGGCCTCGTCGTGCGACGGGGTTCGCCGACGGATGCCAGGGTCACCCTCGTCGAGCTGACCGCTGCTGCGCATACCCTCGCAGCCGAGCTCGTCGAAGAGGTCTCGTTGGGCCTCGACGCGCTGCTGCGACCGTCGTCAGAGGCCGATCGTGCTGCCCTCGTGCGCCTCGCAGCCACGCTGTTCGCGGCCGTCGGCCCGGGGGCGTAGGCGGCGCGGCGGTCAGGCAGCGCTCGGGCTACGCCTCGTTCAGGCGCGTGTGCAGCGCTGTGAGCGACTGCTGTGCGGTGCGACGGGCTTCTTTGTCGTGGTCGCGCAGCATCACTTCGAGGGTACCGATGCTCGAGGCGTCGCCGATCGTCACCAGCGCACGGGCAGCGGCTTGGCGCACCCGGGACTGCTCGTCGGTCGTCAGCCGGGCAAGCTCCTTCGGTGTGCCGAGACCGTGGGCGGCACACACCTTCGCGCACATCTCGCGCACGCGCCACGACTGGTTGGCGAGATTCGCGATGACGACGGGCGTCGCAGCATCGTTCCAGATGTAGAGCAGAGCACGGGCTCCCCACAGCTCGGGCCAGTACAGGGCCGGAGCCCCGCCCAGAATGCCCTCGGCGTGCGCGCCGCCGACAACCCGCAAGAAGTCTTCACCCTCGTAACCGCCGGCGAGCAGCGCGGCGGCCCGGCGCGCAACAGTGTCGGCTCCGTCGAGTTCGACGGCGGCGTCGAGGCGTGCCTCGAGCGAGTCGGTGGGGGATACGTGTGATGCGTGGTTGTCTGCCATGAGTGACTCAAGGGTACCGTGTGCTCGGCATGCTGGTGCTGGTGCTGGTGCTGGTGCTGGTGCTGGTGCTGGTGCTGGTGCTGTCTCTTATACACATCTAAAAAAAGGGGGGGGGGGGGGGGGGGGGGGGGGGGGGGGGGGGGGGGGGGGGGGGGGGGGGGGGGGGGGGGGGGGGGGGGGGGGCGCCCCCCCCCCCCCCCCCCCCCCCCCCCGCTCTCACCGGGTCATGCGGGCTCGTACGCAACCGCCACATCGAGTACCCACACCACGCCGAAGCTGTCTTTCAGCATTCCGTAGGCAGGGGAGAAGAACGACGGCGCCAGATCTTCGATGACGGTCGACCCTGCCGAGAGCCGGCCCCAGAGTTCGATGATCTGCTCTGCCGAGGTGCCGCGCACCGACACGAAGAGCGACTTGTCGCCCTGCTCGTACGACACGCTCGCGGGAACGTCGTAGGCCATGATCTGAAAGCCGCTGTCGCCCACGACCTGGCCGAACTTGACCTGCTGGGCCTCGGCGGGCGTCTGGGTGCTGTGGGCCTGTTCGTTCGTCAGAACGACCAACTGGCCGCCGAAGACCGAGTGGTAGAACTCGAGCGCCGCACGAGCGTTGCCCCGAAAGTTGAGGTGAGGGGTGGTGGTGATCGTCATGGTTGCTCCTGCTGGGTGGTGCCGGGCTTGTCCCGACTGCGTCTACTCTCGCGCCAGTGCAGGACAGGTTCGGGCCTCTATTCGAATTAGCATGAGACCCATGATTTCGACGACCTCACGCCTGCTGCTGGTGCTCTCGCTGTTGCAGACGGGTCGCGACTGGCCGGGTCAGCTGTTGGCCGACCGGCTCGAGGTCAGCCAGCGAACCGTTCGCCGCGACGTCGATCGGTTGCGCGAGATGGGGTACCGCGTGCGCGCCACCAAGGGCCCCGGCGCAGGCTACCGACTCGAGGCGGGCAGCGAACTGCCGCCGTTGCTGTTCGATGACGAACAGGCTGTGGCGCTCGCGGTGGGGTTGCAGTCGGCGATCGTGGCGGGCGCCGGCGTGGGGGAGGCCGCGGTTCGTGCGCTGGCAACGGTGCGCCAGGTGATGCCGTCGCGGCTGCGGCACCGACTCGACGCGCTGCAGTTCACGGCGGTTCCCGAGCGGTCGACGGGGGTCGCGGCCGGCGCGGCGGCGACCACGGCGGCGGGCAGAAGCACCGGGGGAGGAGGCGGTCGCGAGACGGTGTCACCCTATGTGCTTGTGGCGCTGTCGCTGGCGATTCGAGCCCGTGAGGTGCTGCGCTTCGACTATGCGGAGGCGTCTGGGTCTTTGTATGAGCCTGGGTCTGCGTCTGTGTCTGAGTCTGAGTCTGAGTCTGGGTCTGGGTCTGCGTCTGTGCCTGAGCCGAGCGAGCAGCCCGTGCCTCGCGGGCCGCGCCGTGTCGAGCCGCACCACCTCGTCACCTCGCGGGCACGCTGGTACCTCGTGGCGTGGGATCTGGAGAAGGCCGACTGGCGCATCTTTCGCGTCGACCGCGTCGAGCCGAGGAGTGCCCCGGGGCCGCGGTTCTCTCGGCGCGAGTTGCCGGGAGGTGCCAGCGTGCAGGCGTTCGTGGCGGCGCGCTTCGCAGGGTCAGAGCAGGGTGGGGGCTGGCCGTGCGTGGCAACGGTCATCCTGAACCTGCCCGCCCGTGAGGTGCTGCCCTTCGCAGAGGGAGAGGCTGTCGAAGACCTCGGCCCCCATCGGTGCAGCCTGGTCGCCGGCTCGTGGTCGTGGGTGGCGCTCGCGGCGTCTCTGGGCCGGTTCGACACCGACATCGAGCTGGTGGGGCCGCCCGAATTGGCGGCCGCGTTCGGGGTGCTCGCCGCCCGCTATGCGGCCACAGCTGCGGCTGCGACCACTGAGCGGAGTCGGTCGGTGCCGGCCGTGATCGAACCTTAGAACAGGAGTTTCGGGGTGATGGTTGCCGTACGCACGCTGCCCAGCGAATCTCCTGTTCTCGTACGCTTCTGAGCGCGTATGATCAGGGAATTCAGTTCTGAATGGGAGGCCTGATGGCGTCGATCACCGCTTTCGGAGGCGCGTTCGTGCGCGCCCACGACCCCGAGGCCCTGTACGGCTGGTACGAGAAGCACCTCGGCCTCGGCCGGTCGGGTGGCTACTTCGCGTTTCCCGCCAGCGAGCAGCGCACCCAGGTGGTGTTCGCGCTGTTCGGCGCCGACGATGAGTACTTTCCGCGGTCGCAGAACGTGATGATCAACCTGCAGGTCGATGATCTCGATGCCATGCTAGACAGACTGGCCGAGCTCGGTGTCGAGGTCGACAACCACCGCGAGAGCTTCGACTTCGGCAGATTCGGCTGGTTCACCGACCCGGAGGGCAACCGCGTCGAGCTGTGGCAGCCCGCCGCTCACACGGAGCCCACCGCTGTCGGCGAGAGCTGAGACGATAGGGGCATGACGTCTCAGGTCTTTCAGCCGCGGGGGTTCTCGCACATCCGTCTCACGGTGACCGACATCGGCCGCAGCAAGGCCTTCTACGAGAGCCTGTTCGGCACTCCACCCGGCAACGATTTCAGCGACCAGATCGACGACCCGAGCATCCATGACGACCCCGCGCGTCTGTATGGCGGCTGCTCATTCACGTTCGCCGGCCAAATCATGGGGCTCCGCCCGGTGGCGCCGAAGGATGACCGGTTCAACCCGAACCGGGTGGGGCTCGATCATCTGAGCTTTGCCGTGGCGACGGTCGCCGAGCTGCACGCCGCGGCCGAACGGTTGACTGCCGCCGGGGTCGTTCACGGCGAGGTCACGCCGCTGCCCGACTTCAACCTTGTCATTGTGTCGTTGCAAGACCCCGACGACATCAATCTCGAGCTGGCGGCCCCGCTCGGCAGTTGACGCGCCAACGCGGGAGAGACTGATCTCGCGCCATGTTGTTCGCGTATCTTTAATATTTTATAAAAGATAAATGTGCTAGCGTAAACCCCACGCGACGACGCGGCAGTCACAGATGCGATGGAGGATCTTTGTGAACGAAACAGCAGGAACTACGACGGGTGTGATCGATCCTGAGGGAGCGACCGTCACCGTTTCGACGCCGAAGGAGATTCGACGCGTTCTCGTCTCGAGCTTCGTCGGGGCCCTCATCGAGTGGTACGACTTCTACGTCTTCGGCATTGCCTCGGCGATCGTGTTTCCGCTCGTCTTCTTTCCGGAGGTGGCCCCGGGCGTCGGCACGCTCGCCTCCTTCGCCACGCTTGCGGTGGGCTTCTTCGCCCGCCCCATCGGGGGAGCGATCTGGGGGCACTTCGGTGACCGAATCGGTCGCAAACGGATGCTCGTACTCTCGATCATCCTGATGGGAATCGGCACCACGATCATCGGCCTCCTCCCCACCTATGCCCAGATCGGCATGGGCGCACCGATCATCCTTGTCGTGCTGCGCTTTCTGCAGGGCATCGCAGCCGGCGGCGAGTGGGGCGGTGCCGTGCTGATCGCCATGGAGCACTCGCCGAAGCGGCGGGGGTTCTCGAGTAGTTTTCCCCAGATGGGGCTGACCGGGGGCATCCTGCTCGCGACGGGGGTGTTCGCGCTGGTGGCACTGCTGCCCAAAGACGAACTCCTCAGGTGGGGCTGGCGGCTGCCGTTCCTGTTCTCGGCAGTGCTGGTGATCGTCGGCCTGTGGATTCGTCTCGGCATCCACGAGAGCCCCATCTTTCTGGCGGCACAGAAGGCAGCGGTCACGGCGACTGTGAAACAGAAGGCACCGATTCTGGAGGTGCTGCGCCGCCCCAAGGCGCTGATCATCTCGATCTGTCTGGTTGTCGGGCCGTTCGCCATCAGCTCGGTGTATTCGACGTTCGCCGCCGCATACGGCCTGCAGGTGGGGTTCACCGCCTCGGAGATGTCGAATGTTGTGCTGTTCACGGCGGCCATCGGCTTTCTGGGCCAACCGATCTTCGGCACGCTCTCTGACTACTGGGGCCGAAAGCTCGTGGTCACGATCGGGCTCGTGATTCAGGCGGTGAGCGTGTTCTTCATGCTCGACCAACTGAACGCGCACGACCTCGGCGGCGTCTATGTGACCATGGGTCTCATCGGCATCGGCCACTCCATCTGCTACAGCCCGATGGCCGCGTGGCTCGGCGAGCTCTTCCCGACGCACCTGCGTTACACGGGTGCCTCGCTCGGCTACCAGATCGCCGGGTCGGTCGGCGGCCTCACCCCGCTCATCTGCGCGGCTCTGTTGCTCGCAGCGGGAGGCCCGCCGAACACCATCTACGTTGCGCTCTTCAGCGTGCTGGTGAATGTGATCGCCCTCGTGGCTGTCTTCTTCGCCAAAGAGACCTACAAAGACGTGCTCTAGAAAGGAAAGTCATGACCATCACAGAGACCACTCCCGCCGCGGTCACCTCGCCGCGCAAGCTCGGTGTTATCGACGTCGATTTTCACCCGATGCCGACGCCGACCGACAAACAGGTCGCCGAACACCTGCCGCAGAAGTGGCGTGACTACATCAGCCGCTACGGCCTCGGCGGTTTCGGCGGGGGAGTGTCGCCCGCCCAACGCGAGTTCACCCACCGGCTCGACGCCATCGACGAGAACGGCCGGGTGGGCGTCGACCCGCAGCTCGCGGTCGAGCAGGTCGTCGACATGTTCGACATGTCGGCCGTCGTGCTCACCTGCCCGCAGGCGTACATCATCACCAACGGCGGCGTGAACATGCCGCACGACATGGCGATCTCGCTCTACAGCGCGTACAACGATGCTCTCGCCTACACGTGGTGCGGCGCGGATGACCGCTTCAGGGCATCCATCTCTATCGCCCGCGACCTGCCGGGCGCCGTCGAAGAGATCGAGCGCTGCAAGGAGGGCCCGAACGGCGACAAGTTCGTTCAGGTGCTGATGTCGCCGGCGGGTGCCGACCCGATCGGAAAGCGCCGCTACTGGCCCATCTTCGAGGCCTGCGAGCGGTACAACATTCCGTTGGGCTTTCACGTGCCAGGAATGGGCCGCCAGCCCACGGGCGCCGGCCGCCAGAACTTCTACTCGGAGATGCACGCCGCGTTCGCCGTGCTGCCGCTCGCCATGGTGCCGAGCTTCGTCTTCGAGGGTGTCTTCGACCACTTTCCGAAGCTGAAGATCGCCGCGCTCGAACTCGGCTGGGACTGGGTGGTGCCCTACAGCTGGCGACTGGATGCCACGTACTCGAAGTTGCGCGACGAGGTGAGCCACCTGGCGCGAAAGCCCTCCGAGTACCTCAAGGAGCACTTCTGGTTCAGTACGCAGCCCCTCGAAGAGCCCGAGCATCCGGAACAGACCGAAGGGGTCTACCAGATGTTCGAGGAGGCCGGTTTTGCCGACCGCTTGATGTTCTCCTCTGACTACCCGCACTGGGATTTCGACTCACCGTACGAGTCGGTGCCCGAGAGCTTTCCCGAAGACCGCCGCCGCCGCATCCTGGGCGAGAACGCGTCGAAGCTCTACGGCCTGCCGCTGCTGCCAGACAGCGGGCTGCCCTCTCCGACGGAGTTCTGATGTCGCTGCTCTCCTCTTTCACTGACGCGCAGACCGACCGCCGCCTTCAGACGATCCGCAACTACACCGATGCCCGGGCGTCGGCGGCGAAGCGGCTGCCCAAGGCCATCTTCGACTACGTCGACGGCGGGGCCGAAGACGAAGTGACGCTGGGTCGCAACACAAAGGCGTTCTCCGACCTCTCGTTCGCTCCTCGCGGGGCGACGTGGGTGGCGGAGCCCGACCTCCGCACCCGCGTGCTCGGCTGTGACCTCTCGCTGCCGGTGATGACCGCGCCGTGCGGTGGCATGCGCCTGGTGCATCCCGAGGGCGATCTCGGAATCGCGCGGGCAGCCAGCCGTGCGGGCACCGTTCACGTGGCGACCTCGGCCTCGGGCTATTCGCTCGAAGAGATCGCCCAGACGCCTGGTCAGCAGTGGTTTCAGGCGTACCGGTTCTCGAACGAAGACGCGATGCAGTCGCTGGTGCGGCGGGCACAGACCGCCGGGTTCGGCGCCCTCGTCGCCACGATCGACACCGCGGTGGCCGGCAACCGCGAGAAAGACTTTC
Organism: Subtercola sp. RTI3; assembly: GCF_035018625.1. Classification (NCBI taxonomy): domain Bacteria; kingdom Bacillati; phylum Actinomycetota; class Actinomycetes; order Micrococcales; family Microbacteriaceae; genus Subtercola; species Subtercola sp. RTI3. The sequence continues at coordinate 15,904 of NZ_JASJXO010000004.1, forward strand.
GCAACGGGTTCAGTTACAACATGCGCATCAACCTCGCCAACATCGCGCGCATGGCACCCCGCATGAGCACTCGACCCGGTTGGGTGTACCGGTTCATGCGCGACGGCATGCCGTTCGAGCTGCCCAACACCGCCGATCTCACAAGCGACGGCAAACCGATGGAGCTCACCGAGATGACGCGCACCGGCAAAGACTCGCACTCGCCCTCGTGGCAAGACATTCGCTGGATGCGTTCGAACTGGGACGGGCCGCTCGTCATCAAGGGCATTCTCACCGTGGCCGACGCCCGAAAGGCCGCCAGTCTCGGCGCCGACGGCATAATCGTGTCGAACCACGGCGGCCGCCAGCTCGACGGCGCCCCGGCCACGATGAACGTGCTCACGCGCATCGCCGACGCGGTGGGCGGCGACGTCGAGATTCTGCTCGACAGCGGCGTTCGGCGCGGCAGTGATGTCATCAAGGCCCTCTCGCTGGGCGCGAAAGCCGTGCTCGTGGGCCGTTATCCGGCCTACGGCTTGGCCGCGGGCGGCGAGGCCGGGGTCTCGCACGTGCTCGAGATTCTGCGCGCAGAGATGATTCGTACGATGCGGCTGCTCGGCTGCACCTCGGTGGGTGCACTGGATGCGTCGTGGTTGAACACCGAGGCGGCGGCTGCAGAGTTGCCCGACCTTCTGACCCGAAAGTGAGCTGCTCATGAACGCAGAAAACGCAACTCAGGCACCCGCGAAACCCTCGAAGCGCCTCCAACGCTACGTGGTCTGCCGGGTCGCCGAGTTTCCCGCCACCGGCCGGCTGATCGTCGAGATCAACGGCCGATCCATAGGCATCTTCAACATTCGCGGCGAGTTCTTCGCCATGCTGAACCGCTGCCCGCACCTGGGCGGCCCGCTCTGCGTCGGGCAGGTGCTGAACGAGATCCAGTCGACGGGTCCTGGCAACATGACCCTCAACACCGGTCAAGATCTGCTGGCATGCCCGTGGCACAACTGGGAGTTCGACATTCGCACCGGGCAGTCGTACTGGGATCCGAAGAACCTGCACGCCCGCCCGTTCGGTGTCGAGGTCGAGGCCGGCGAATCGGTCTCCGAGCAGGTGAGCGCCGGCAGTGTGGGCCGAATCGCTGGCCCCTACAAGGCCGAGACCATCGAGGTGGGAGTCGAGGCCGAGTACGTGGTGCTGTCGCTGAAAGCCCAGCCCCGGGCATCCGGAGCCGGAGTCGCAGCAGCCGGCGCCGCCTCAGGCGAAGGGACCCCAGACCACCCGGGCACCGCCGAACAGCAGGCACACGCGTGCGCCATACCCGCCGTCGTTCCCACCTCGGCCCGCACGCAGACGACCATCAACGATCGTGCGCCCCTCACGCGCGCACCCCAGACAGAGAAATGAGCCGACAATGACGACCGCACTGCTCTCAGGCACCAACCGCACCGACCTCTGGTCAGGGTCGATCATCGATTGCGACGTGCACGCCAACGTGCCCTCGATCGAATCGCTCTTCGACTACATGGAGCCGGTGTGGGTTCAGGGCACCCAGGAGAGAGGCTGGCGCGGCCCCACCGGCCCCCGCTACTCATACCCACCCGGTGCCACCACGACCGCCAGGCCCGAATGGCGTCACGACGGTGAAGAGCCCGCATCGAGGCTCCGGATGCTGCAGAGTGACATTCTCGACCCCTGGCAGGTCGACCGCGCCATCGTGAACTGCTACTACGGAATCGATTCGTTGCGGCACCCTGACTGGGCACCCGCACTGGCGCGTTCGGTCAATGACTGGATCATCGCCGAGTGGCTCGACAAAGACCCCCGACTGGCGGCGTCGCTCGTCATTCCGGCCCGTGACCCGATCGCGGCGGCGGCCGAGATCGACCGCGTGGGCTCGCACCCCGGCTTCGTGCAGGTGATGCTGCCGGTGCGGTCTGAGCGGCTCTATGGCCAGCGCATCTTCTACCCCATCTACGAGGCGGCGACCCGCAACAACCTCGTCGTGGGCCTGCAGTGGGGCGGCACCACAGAAGACGCCCCGTCGCCCACCGGCTACTCGTCGTACTACGCCGAGCAGTACGCCGCCGAGACGCAGGTGTACCTCGCCCAGCTCACGAGCATGGTGTTCGAGGGCACCTTTCAGAAGTTCCCCACCCTGCGTGTCGCCGTCATGGAGGGCGGCTTCAGCTGGGTGCCCATGTGGGGCTGGAGCATGAACAAGAAGTGGAAGGGCCTTCGCCGCGAAACCCCATGGGTCGACCGCCTGCCGCTCGAGATCGTGCGCGACCACATGCGGTTCTCGGTCGCACCGAGCGATCTCGGCACCGTTGAAGAGTCGAAGCGCATCGTCGACTGGCTCGGGTCAGAAGACCTGTTGATGTTCGCGACCGACTACCCCCACCTGCACGAAGACTCGCTCGAGAAGCTGCTCGAGGTGGTTCCCGAGTCGATGCGCCCGAAGCTGATGAGCGAGTCGGCGCGCGACTGGTACCGACTGTGAGTACCAACCATCTGCTCGAGGTGCTGGCGGCGGGCGAGACGGCCGTGGGTCTGTCGTGCATGCTGGGCAGCGCCCAGATCGCCGAAGAGTTCGCGCTCGCCGGGTTCGACTACGTGTACCTCGATCAGCAGCACGGCACCACCTCGGCCGACACTCTGCTCGAGATGCTCCGGGCGGTCGCCCGGTCGGAGACGACTCCGCTCGTACGGGTGGCGAAGAACGATGTCGCCCTCATCGGCCAGGCTCTGGATGCCGGGGCCGAAGGCGTCATCGTGCCCATGATCGAAGACGCCGCCGCGGCGGCGGGTGCAGCCGCCGCCTGCCGGTACCACCCTCTCGGCCAGCGCAGCTGGGGCCCGCTCCGGGCTGTCTACGGGCTCGGAAGCGACCCGGCCACAGTCAACGCCCAGGTCATCTGCCTGGTGATGATCGAGTCGGCGAAGGGCCTGGCGAACGTCGACGAGATACTCGCCACCCCGGGCGTCGACGGCGTGTACATCGGGCCGGCCGACCTCGCCGTGAGCCTCGGAGGCCTGCCCGTTGGCGTCGAACAGTCGGGCGACCAGATCCAGCTGGCGGCCATCGCGGCGATTCAGGATGCGTGTGCCCGCGCCGGCAAAGTCGCCGCCATTACCGGCAACGCGGCTCGCCGCTCGGCCGACGGGTTTCGCATGGTCACCGTCGCGAGCGACATAACCATGATCAGGTCGGCGCTGGCCACGGCGCGCACGTCGACTCCGCAGAGTTATGGCGTGATCATCCGGAACCCGTCTGAGAAGCGCGCCACCGATTCAGCTGAAACGAATACAACGAAAGTGTTAGTGAAATGACAACCATCGAAACCGTTCGCGGGCCTATCGCTGTCGAAGACATCGGCGTGACCCTGACGCACGAGCACATCTTCACGAAGAACCCCGAGATCGAGCAGAACTGGCCCGACCCCGAGTGGGAGGGCGAAGAGCCGATGATTCAGAAGGCTGTCGATGCGCTCACCGCGTTGAAGGCCAAAGGAATCGACACGATGGTCGACCTCACGGTGCCGGGGCTCGGGCGCTACATTCCGCGCATTCAGCAGGTCGCCGCCCGCGTCGACCTCAACATCGTGGTCGCCACGGGGTTTTACACCTTCAAAGACCTGCCGTCGTTCTTTCAGACCCACGGGCCGGGGCTGATGGTCGACGGTCCGGAGCTGATGACCGAGTTCTTCGTGCGTGACATCACCGAGGGCATCGGTGACTCGGGCGTGAAGGCCGTGTTCATCAAGATCGCCACCGACGAGTTCGGCATCACACCGGGCGTCGAGCGGGTCATGAACGCGGCGGCAGAGGCCCACAAAGCGACGGGTGCCACCATCTCGACCCACACCCATGTCGAACACTTCACCGGGCGACTGCAGCAGGAGTTCTTCAGGAAGGCCGGCGTGCCGCTGGAGAACGTGCTGATCGGGCACTGCGGCGACTCGACCGACCTCGACTACCTGAAAGAGCTGATGGACAACGGCTCGACCATCGGGCTCGACCGCTTCGGCATGGAACAGGTTCTGCACGACGATCGCCGCATCGAGATGCTCGTGCAGCTGATCGAACTGGGCTACGCCGAGAAGATCACGCTCTCGCACGACGCCGGAATCTTCAGCATCAACACACCGCCGTCGTGGCGCTCGCGGGTGTCGCCGAACTGGCACCACGCCCACATCTCCGACAACATTCTGCCGGCCATCCGGGAACGCGGGGTGTCGGAGGAGAGCATTCGCCAGATCATGGTGACGAATGCCGCCCGAGTGCTGACGGGTCGTCGATAACCATGCCCTCCATCACCTATGTTCACCCGAACGGCGACGAACAGGTCATCGAGGTTGTGCCGGGCACGTCGGTGATGCGCGCCGCCGTGACGAACGGCGTCGACGGCATCGTGGGGGAGTGCGGTGGCCAGGCCATGTGCGCCACCTGCCACGTCTACGTGCGCGACGAGTTTCTGGCCGCTCTGGCGCCGATGAACGACGACGAAGAAGAGATGCTCGAAGAGACGGCAGCGCCGCGGGATGAGGAGCGGTCGCGGCTCGGCTGCCAGCTGAAGATGGGCTCGCGGCTCGAGTCGATCGTGGTCGACCTGCCGTCGATGCAGGTCGAGGAGTGAGCGGGGTGGGTGGGGTCGGCGGAGAGCGTCGCCCGGATGGTGGGGTCGGCGGGGAGCGTCGCTTGAATGGTGGGGCGCCCGGCGTCGTCATCGTCGGAGGCGGGCAGGCGGGCATCCAGCTCGCCGACTCGCTGCGCACTGAGGGCTACAACGGGCCGATCGACGTCTTTGCGACCGAAGCTCACCTGCCCTACCAGCGGCCGCCGCTCTCGAAAGACTTCCTGGGCACGGCCGACGACCCGTCGGCGCTGCCGCTGCGGGCGGAGAAGTTCTTCGCCGAGCGTGACATCACATTTCACCGGGGCGTCTCGGTGACCGGCGTCGATGCGGCCACCCGGCTGATCACCTCATCCGCCGGCGATGCTCTGGGCTACGCCGCTCTGGTACTGGCGACCGGCGCCCGAAACCGCCAGCTCGCCATCGAGGGTGTCGAGCTCGACGGCGTGCACTACCTGCGCACGCTCGACGATGCGACGGCACTGCGCGTCGAACTCGAGCGTGCCAGAACTGCCCTCGTGGTGGGCGGCGGGTTCATCGGGCTCGAGTTCGCGGCCAGCGCCAGCCAGCGCGGCGTCGCCGTGACCGTGCTCGAGCGGGGCGAGCGCATCATGGGCCGGGTGCTCTCCGAACCCATGTCGCGGCACTTCTCGCAGTTGCACGGCGACGCCTCCGTCGCCATTCGGCTCGGCGAGGGCATCGCCCGCCTCACCGGGGTCGACGGCCACGTGACCGGGGGAGTCGGCACCAGCGGCGCCCTCTACGCCGCCGACCTGGTGGTCGTCGGAATCGGCGTCGAGCCCAACGTCGAACTCGGCCGGATGGCTGGGGTCGGTGTTTCGAACGGCATCGAAGTCGACTCGTACCTGCGCACCAGCGACCCGTTCGTCTACGCGATCGGCGACTGCTGCAGCTACCCGAACGCCCACACCGGAACAATCACCCGCCTCGAGTCGGTGCAGAACGCGGTCGACCAGGCCAAGGTTCTGGCGAAGACGCTCACAGGCCAGCCGACCGAGTACGTCGAACTACCCTGGTTCTGGTCGCAGCAGGGCGCCGACAAACTGCAGATCGCGGGCATCGTAGACGTTGCGGGCGATCCGGTGCTTCGCGGAGACCCCGCGTGCGGCAAGTTCTCGGTCTTCTGCTTTCGTGGCGACCACCTGCTCGGAGTCGAGTCGGTCAACAACACCGCCGACCACCTAGCCGCCCGCCGCATCCTGAGCCATCACCTGCCACTGACCGTGGCACAGGCCGCCGACCCCCTGTTCGACCTGAAGGCCTATTCGCGGGCGGCGTGAGGCCGGCCGTGCATTGCCGGTGATGCATCGTACGAGAACGCCGGGCGGCTCTGGTCGGTGTCTACTCGGTGGGCTGCGTCTCGAGATCGTTCTCTGAGACGGATGCCTCCCAGAAGGAGATCGCGTCGAGGCGACGCAGTAGCAGGTCGGCCGTCAGCATGAAGTGGTCGTGCATCAGCACGCGGGAGCGGGCGATATTGCCCGCTTCGATGCTGTCGATGATCGAGGTGTGACCGTATCGGTTGACCTCGGCCCAGCCCGGAACAGACGTGAAAGAATCGGCGAACCGCAGCGGCACGAGTCGTGCGGCCGCGTCGGCGAACCAGGCCAGCTTCGGGGCATCCGCGATCTGGTGCACCGAGACGTGCAGCTCGGTGTTCAGCGCGAGAGCGTCGCCCGTGTGGTGGTCTTGCATCTCGTTCAGTCGCGCGTCGATGGCGCGCAGGCGCACGATGTCGGCCGTCTCGCGGCGTGCTGCGGCGCGGGCGGCGATCTCACCCTCAGCGGTGGCCCACATCAGGTAGGTGTCGATGACATCGTCACGCCGAATTGCTGCGACACGAAACCCGCGGTGGGCTTCGTGCACGACCCAGCCGTCTTGGGCGAGCAGCAGCAGTGCCTCCCGTACGGGCGTGATGCTCATCTCCATCTTCAGCGAGAGCGGCGCCAGCGCCAGCCGTTCACCCTGGTGTATCTCGCCGCCCAGAATCTGATTGCGGATGACCGAGGCCACGGCCTGACCCAACAACTCGCGTCGGGGAACCTCCGTAAAGCTCATACCGACAGTCTCGCGCATGAACTCCTCCAGCGCCCTCTCCCACCCCGCCCTCGTCAACCCCGCCCGCGCATCCGCCATCGAGAGGGCAAAGTCTCTCCAAAATCATCCTGTTTCGGAGCGTTTCTGCCCTCTCGATGGATGGCGGCGAGGGGCCGGGCGAGGGTTGGCGGGGCTACTCGAGGAGTTTGCCGGCGGTGGTGACCTCTTCGCGCATGAAGGCGGCGATTTCGGCGGGGATGGGCGGGATGGGCTCCCGCACGATGCCGGCGGAGGGCGACCAGACGAGGTTCACCTGCAGAGCCGGGTCGAGGTCGGGGTAGTCGCTGCGGTTGTGGCAGCCCCGGGTCTCGCGGCGTTCGAGGGCGGCCTCGAGGGTGGCGCGCGCGGCGAGGGCGGCCGACTTCAGGTCGAAGGCGTGCGCCAGGTCTTGGTAGCCGGCGATGTCGGGGTGCACGCCGATCGAGGGCATGCGCGCCTCGATCGCGTCGAGTTCGGCGAGACCGGCCAACAGGCCCTCTTCGCTTCGCACGACGCCCGCGTGGTCGGTCATCGTGTTGCGGATGGCGCGCTGCAGGGCCCGCACGTTCTCGGTGCCGTCGGCCGCGAGAAGCGCGTCGATCTCCGAGCGGGCGGTCGTGACCGCCGCCGCGGAGCGTGTCTGCGCGGGCAACCCGGCAGAGTACTCCGCCGCGGCCTGGCCGACGATGCGCCCGAAGACGAGCAGTTCGATGAGGGAGTTTCCGCCGAGCCGGTTGGCACCGTGCAGCCCCGAGGAGGCCTCGCCGATGGCGTACAGGCCCGGCACATCGGTGGAATGGTCATCCGGTCGCACCCACACCCCGCCCATCGAGTAGTGGGCGGTCGGCGCGATCTCGATGGGATCGGTCGTGATGTCGAGCATCTGCAGCTCGAGCATGGTCTGGTAGACGCGGGGCAGGCGGGTCATGATGGTCTCGCGGGGCAGGTGTGAGACGTCGAGCCAGACGCCGCCGTTGGGGGTTCCGCGCCCCTCCTTGATCTCGGTGTAGCAGGCCAGCGCCACGCGGTCACGCGTCGAGAGTTCGAGGCGCTCGGGGTCGTAGTTCTGCATGAAGCGTTCGCCGAGACCGTTGCGCAAGATGCCGCCCTCGCCGCGCGCCGCCTCAGAGATGAGGGTGCCGGCCGCGTTCTCGGGCTCGATGATGCCCGACGGGTGAAACTGAACCAGCTCGGGGTCGCGCAGCCGCCCGCCCGCCTCGACCGCGAGACGGAACGAGTCGCCCGTGTTCTCGTCGCGTCTCGACGACGTGCGCCGCCAGATGCGGTTGTGGCCGCCCGCAGCGAGGATGACCGCATCAGCGTGAATCAGGTATCGAGTGCCATCTTCGAGGTCGAAGCCGTAGGCGCCGAAAACCGCTCCCTCGTCATTCACCAGGATGCGCGTGACATATACCGTGTCGAGGATGGGCACGTTCAGCTGGGCCGCCCGGTTGATGAGCGTGCGCTGAATCTCGAGGCCGGTGTAGTCGCCCGCGAAGGCGGTGCGCCGGTAGGTGTGAGCGCCGAAGAAGCGCTGCGAGATGCGGCCATCGGCCTCGCGCGCGAACGGCATTCCGTAGCGTTCGAGGTCGTCGATGCCGCGGGCCGCACCCGAGGTGACGATTTCGACCGTGTGCGGGTTGGCGAGCAGGTAACTCTCTGTGAGGGTGTCTGCCGCGTGCTGCTGCCAGCTGTCTTCTGGGTCCATCGTCGAGAGGGCAGCGTTGATGCCACCGGCGGCAAGCGAGGTGTGGGCGTCTGACTTCGGGCGCTTGCCCAGGGCCAGCACGTCGACCCCGGCCTCAGCCAGTTCGATGGCCGCGCGCAGGCCCGAACCGCCGGTGCCGATGACGAGAACAGTGGTGGAGATCTGTCGTTCTGAAGTGCTCATGAGGCAACGCTAGGCTTTGATATTTGATTACTCCAATGCATATTATTTGTCATTACGATGTAGATAAGCTATCGATATGAACCTCGAGCAGCTGGGCAGCTTTGTCGAAGTGGCGAGTCTCGGCAACTTCACACGCGCCGCCGACAAGCTGCACCTCGCCCAGCCCTCGCTCAGTCGCCAGATCTCTGCTCTCGAGCTCGACCTTGGGGCAGAGCTGTTTCATCGCGCTCGCAGCGGCAGCACTCTCACCACCGCGGGAGAGGCGCTGTTGCCCCTGGCTCGGCGCATGTTGGCCGATGCCGCGTCGGTTCGTCACGAGCTCGCCGAACTGGCGGGCCTCGGCCGGGGCCGGGTGCGCCTCGGCGCGACACCAACCCTGTGCATCAGCCTCGTAGCCGAAGTGCTCAGCGCCTTTCACGCGGCTCACCCCGCCATCGAATTGCACCTCTCTGAGCAGGGCTCCCGGCTGCTGCTCGATGAGCTGGCCGCAGGAGAACTCGATCTCGCTCTGATCACAACCTCAGATGCCGCGGCGGCCGAACGATTCACCGTGACGCCGCTGCTGGTCGAAGAGCTCGTGGTGATCTCGTCTATCGCTTCCCCGCCGGTGACTCCCCGCGCCACCATTGCGCTCGACGAAGTGGCGGCCCTGCCGCAGATCGTCTTCAGCTCGACGTACGACCTGCGCCGCACCACCGACGCAGCGTTTCGTGCGGCAGGTCTGACGCCCGACGTGGTGCTCGAGGGCGCCGAGATGGATGCCCTCCTGCGGTTCGTCGAACGCGGGCTCGGTGTCGCCATCGTGCCCGCCATGGTGCTCATCGATCGGCCGGGCCTCCGATCGGTGCGCCTCGGAGGGCCCGCCCTCACCCGCACGATCAGCCTCGCTCGCCCGGCCGATGTCGCGCCGACGGCCGCGGTCGAGGTGATGCAGCACACCATCGCTGCCACCGCCACCGCGTTCGCCGCGCGGGCGGGCACGTCGATGCGCCGGGCCAGCATCGTGCGCTGAGAGGCGTTCAGCCTGCCCGGGCCAGCGAAGCTCTAAGCGTCGACGAACTCGCGCTCACCAGGGTCTGGGGTTCGGGCATCCGTCTCCCGCGAGAAAGAAAGCACGATTCCGATGGCGATGAGCGAACTGATCAAGGCTGTGCCCCCGGCAGATATCAGCGGTAGAGGCACCCCGAGCACCGGTAGCAGGCCGAGCACAACGGCGATGTTCACGAGGGCCTGCCCCACGATCCAGACCAGGATGGCCGCGGTCACCACCCGGGCGAACGGGTCGTGCGTGGCATGAATGATTCGCAGAAACGCCACCCCGAGCACCACGATCAGCAGCAGAACGACGACGGCGCCGATCAGGCCGAGCTCTTCGCCGATCACCGCGAAGATGAAGTCGGTGTCGACGGCGGGCAGCCACGACCATTTTGCTTTCGAGTTGCCGAGCCCCACACCGAAGATGCCGCCGTCGCCGAGCGCGAAATAGCCGTTCTGAATCTGCCAGCCCGAGCCGCTGTAGTCGGTGGTGTCGGGTTGCAGAAACGAGAGGATGCGCGTGACCCGGTTGGGCCTCGAGAGAGCGGTGAGAATCGCGATGGTCGCCGACACGGCGGTGAGGAGGGCGAGGTGACGAAGGGGAATGCCGGCGAAGAACAGCGCGCCGAGAACCATTCCGATCAGGATGACGGTCGTACCGAGGTCACCGCCCAGGGCCACGAGAATGATGGCCGTGCCCGTGACGATCACGGTCGGCACCAGTGTGTACGAGATCTGGGCGATGCGGTGCTGTTTCTTCGCGAGGAACATGCCCAGCCACAGAACGACGCCCACCTTGATGAGTTCGGAGGGCTGCAGAGCGGGCAGTGGGCCGAGCTGCAGCCAGTTTCGGTTACCGTTCACAGTGACGCCGAGGGGAGTCGCGATGACGAGCAGCTGAAGCGCAGAGCCGCCGGCGAGCACCAGCCAGGCCGAGCGCTTCCAGAACGACGAGGGTAGCCGCGAGGCCAGCAGCAGCAGGGGAATACCGATGAGGGCGAAGCTGCCCTGCCGGAGGAAGACCGTGAACGAGTTGTCGGCGTCGATCTCTGATCCGACAGACGACGAGGAGAGCACCATCATCAGCCCGAAGCCCACCATGAACAGCGTCACACCGAGCAGCAGGTAGAAGTTCGATGAGAGCATCGGAGCGACTTTGGGCAGGGTGATGCGCATGAGGCGGGCGCCGCCCGAGGTAGCCGCGCCCATGGGGGTCTTCACGGCGCTGCTCATCGCCACCGCCTCGAAGAGATTCGCCGTTCCATGCCTCCGACACTACGTTTGCTGGGTCGTGCTCCGTGCGGCGGCGCGCGCAATGTCGACAGCCTGAGTAAATTACTACAAACGGCGAGAACTTCTTACAGAGATGAGTCCACGCAATGGCACGCCCGATCACCTTGTTCACTGGCCAGTGGGCCGACCTTTCCTTCGTCGAAGTTGCCAGGCTGGCGGGGGAGTGGGGGTACGACGGTCTCGAAATCGCGTGCTGGGGCGACCACCTCGACCCGGAGCGGTGGGATGACGAGGCCTACGTTCAGGGCAAGCTCGCGGTGTTGGCAGCGAACGGCTTGAAAGTCTTCGCCATTTCGAATCACCTCACGGGTCAGGCTGTCTGCGACGACCCGATCGACCAGCGGCACCATGACATGCTGCCCGCCGCGGTGTGGGGCGACGGTGACCCCGAGGGCGTGCGGCAACGCGCGGCCGATTCGCTGAAGAACACCGCGCGTCTCGCAGCGAAGCTCGGGGTGAAGACAGTGACCGGCTTCACCGGGTCATCGATCTGGAAGTACGTGGCCATGTTCCCGCCCGTCACCGAGCAGATGATCGACGCCGGCTACCACGATTTCGCCGAGCGCTGGAACCCGATTCTCGACGTCTTCGACGAGGTGGGGGTTCGTTTCGCCCACGAAGTTCACCCCTCAGAGATCGCCTACGACTACTGGACCACCGTTCGAACCCTCGAGGCGATCGGCCATCGCGAGGCGTTCGGCCTGAACTGGGATCCGAGTCACATGGTCTGGCAAGACATCGACCCGGTCGGGTTCTTGTGGGACTTCAAAGACCGTATCTACAACGTGCACTGCAAAGACACGAAGAAACGTCTCGTCGACGGCCGAAACGGTCGCCTGTCGTCGCACCTGGCCTGGGCCGACCCGCGACGCGGTTGGGATTTCATCTCGACCGGCCACGGTGACGTGCCGTGGGAAGACGCGTTTCGCATGCTGAACGCCATTCACTACACCGGGCCGCTCTCGATCGAGTGGGAAGACGCCGGCATGGATCGCCTCGTCGGTGCTCCGGAGGCCCTGGGCTTCGTGCGCCAACTCTCGTCGTACGAACCCTCGGCGGCCGCCTTCGATGCGGCCTTCCAGGCGCGCTGACCCGGTCTGCCTCCACGGCGGAGATGGGCGGCGCGGGCTGGACACCGGCGACGGGCCGACTTACCGTTGACACAGAGACCCCCACAACGGGGCCCGCAGGATCAAGGAGGATCCGAATGTCAGGAAACAGAGCAGTTGCCTACAAAGAGCCCGGCAAAGTCGAAGTCATCGACACCGACTACCCCACGTTCGAGCTGAAAGACGGGCCCGGCGTCAACCCCGCCAACATCGGCCGCAAGGTGCCGCACGGCGCGATCATCCGCACCGTCGCAACGAATATCTGCGGTTCGGATCAGCACATGGTTCGAGGTCGCACCACGGCCCCCGCCAATCTTGTGCTCGGGCACGAGATCACCGGGGAGGTCATCGAGGTCGGCCCGGGTGTCGAGTTCGTGAAGATCGGCGACATCGTCTCTGTTCCCTTCAATATCTCCTGCGGTCGCTGTCGCAACTGCAAAGAGCGTAAGACGGGCATCTGCCTGAACGTCAACCCCGATCGACCCGGCAGTGCATACGGCTATGTGGATATGGGTGGCTGGGTGGGTGGCCAGGCCGAATTCGTTCTCGTGCCCTACGCAGACTGGAACCTGCTCGTTTTTCCTGACCGTGATCACGCGCTCGAGAAGATCATGGATCTGACGATGCTGTCAGACATCTTTCCCACAGGGTTTCACGGTGCCGTGACCGCGGGGGTCGGTGTCGGTTCCACCGTCTATGTCGCCGGCGCCGGCCCGGTGGGGCTCGCTGCTGCGACGTCTGCCATGCTGCTCGGCGCGGCGGCCGTCATCGTCGGTGACATGAACGCCGATCGACTGGCCCAGGCCCGCAGTTTCGGCTGCGAGACGATCGATCTGTCTTCGGGCGAGATCGCCGACCAGATCGAGCAGATTCTCGGAGTTCCCGAGGTTGATTGCGGAATCGATGCCGTCGGTTTTGAGGCGAAGGGTCTGCACGGCGGTGGTGAGGCTCCGGCAACGGTACTCAACTCCCTGATGGACATCACGGCGGCGGGCGGTGCCCTCGGCATCCCCGGGCTCTACGTGACCGGTGATCCGGGCGGGGTCGACGAGGCGGCCCAGAAGGGTTCGCTCTCCCTCAGCCTCGGTACCGGCTGGGCGAAGTCTCTCTCGTTCACGACCGGCCAGTGCCCGGTGATGAAGTACAACCGTGGGCTCATGATGGCGATCCTGCACGACAGGGTACACATCGGTAAGAACGTGAACGCCAAGGCGATCTCCCTCGACGACGCGCCACGCGGCTACGCCGAGTTCGACGCCGGGGCTGCAACGAAGTACGTTCTGAACCCGAACGGCTACCTCGACGCGGCCTGACTCCGCTAGTACGCCGAACCACCCGCGGGGCGTGGTCGTCGGAGCGGCCACGTTTCACACGCCAGAGAGAATTCAGAATGGCCGATATGCGCGGAGGAACGCCCTCACTCCCTCGACGATGACGCGGTGTTCGTCGACTTCGGCACCGACGACCCCGAGACTCGACGTGAGCGGGGAGATCGTCAGCGCCACGAAGTGGTCCGCAGCCAGCCGAGGGTCGGGGGCGTGCAGCAGGCCGTCCCGGTCGAAGGCGGCGAAGCGGGTGGCTACCGCGTCTTCGGGCTCCTCGGCGTTCCAGGCCATCGACCGGGTCTCGGGAAGGTTCGTTGCCTCTGTGTAGAGCAGGCGCATGAGAGCCGCATAGTCAGAGGATCCGATGGCCGACACAGTGATGCTCTCGGCGAAGGAAACGAGGGCGTGCTCGAGCTGGGCCGCATTCGGAACCACGACGAGGTTCTCGTCGATCGCTCGCTGAACCGCAGTGCTCAGCGCTTCGACCGTGTGGTCGACGACGGCCGCTAGCAGCGTGCGCTTGTCTCCGTAGTAGTCGTAGACGGTGCGCTTGGAGACACCGGCCTCGGCAGCGACGAGATCCATGCTGGTGCGATCGAATCCGTCAGACAGAAACAGTGCTCGAGCAGCCAGCAGGATGGCCGAGCGCTTCTGCGCCGAACCCTCCCGAATGCTCTTACCCGCCGGCGCTGCCATCCGTTCATCCATTCGTCGGATTCAGCTTACGGCCTTCGTAACTACACTGCACGGTGTAGTGTAGCGACCATGACTACGACACTTGCTCCCGCCCCGGTCTCCGCCCGCCGACTGAATCTCATCAGCCTTGTGCTGATTCTCGGCGCGATCGCGACCATCCTCGACGCCACTATCGTGAACATCGCCCTCGACACCCTCCACGATGTCTTCCATGCCTCTGTTGCTGAATCGCAGTGGGTGGTCACCGGCTATCTGCTCGCCTACGTCGCCGTCGTCCCCGTCTCCGGCTGGGCCTCCGAGCGCTTCGGCGCACGCCGGGTCTGGATGCTCGCGGTCGCCGTCTTCCTGGTGGGTTCTGTTCTCTGCGGCCTGGCCTGGAACCTGCCCTCGCTGATCGGCTTCCGCGTTCTGCAGGGCATCGGCGGCGGAATGGTGCTGCCGGTGACCATCACGCTGCTCACCCGCGCGGCAGGCCGTGACCGGATCGGCCGAGCCATCGCGACCATCGGCATCGTCGGCCAGCTCGGTCCGATCCTCGGGCCCATCATCGGAGGGTCACTGATCACCTCGGTGGGCTGGCACTGGCTGTTCTTCATCAACATCCCCATCTGCCTCGCAGCCCTCGTTTTCGCGCCGATGTTCCTGCCCGCGGGCGAGAAAGACAGCGCACGCCGTCTCGACCTCATCGGGTTCCTGCTGCTGACACCCGGCGTGATCGCGCTGGCCTACGGCATCAGCCAGATTCCGGATGCTGCGGGGTTCGGCGCTGTCGAAGTGTGGTTGCCCATCGCTGCTGGCGTCATCCTGCTTGCGGTCTTCGTGCTGCGATCGTTGCGCGCAACCCGGCCAGCCCTCATCGACGTACGCGTGTTCGGCCGCCGCAGTTTCGGCATCAGCAGCATCATTACTCTGCTGGCAGGGTTCTCGATCTACGCCATCATGTTCCTGCTGCCGCTCTTCTACCAGCAGGTTCGGGGCGACTCGGTATTCACCACGGGGTTCCTGCTCATTCCGCAGGGCGTCGGCACCATCGTCTTCATTCTGGTCAACCGTCGCCTGGCGGGCCGCGTCGACACCCGCTTCGTGATCGCAGGGGGCGTCATCCTGAGCATGCTGGGAACACTCCCGTTCGCCCTCGCGGGGGCGTCGGGCGGAGACGCCCTGCTGCTGGCCGGGCAGTTCTTGCAGGGATTCGGCATGGCCGCCGTCTCGCTGCCCGTCATGACCTTGGCCTTTGTGAGCCTCAGCCATGCCGAAACCCCGCGGGGCAGCGCCGCATACAACCTGGTGAAGCAGGTGGGAGCGCCGTTCGGTGTCACGGTCATCGCCGTGATACTGCAGCACTTCAGCGAGGGCGGGGCATCGGCTGCCGCGCTGTCGGCAGCCTTCAACGCCACATTCTGGTGGGTGCTCGCCTTCAGCGCGGTGCCGCTGGCGCTGGCGTTCCTCCTCCCGAAGGAGCCGCAGCGGCTGACTGCGAAAACCGATCGGAACGCCGACGCTGTCGTGGCTCCCGCGTGACTCGGCGATTCCGTTGTCGGTCAGGCTGCTGCTGCCCCCGCACTCGCTGATGCGTTCAGATCGCGACGGGCTCGAGCTCGGCGGCCTCCGTTGCGGTGGCCGAGTCGACCGTCACCGACGGCGAGAGCAGCGCAATCACGATGTTCACGGCGGCGAAGATCGCGGCGATCAGCAGCCCGAACTGAAACCCGCCGACGGCCGCGGCCAGCGGCGCCGTGCCCCCCGTCATTGCGTCGGTGATGTGGGCCGTTGCGAGTGTCGTGATCACAGCGAGCCCCAGCGCGCCGCCCACCTGGTAACCGGCATTCAGCACTCCGGATGCCGCACCAGCGTCATCCGTTCGCACCTTCGACTGCGCCGCAACTTGCGCGGGCACCCCCATGGCCGTGATTCCCAGGCCGAACAGAATGAGCCCCGGCAGCAGGCTGCTGGCGTACGGTGAGCTCGCATCGGCTGTCGACAGCAACAACAGTCCGATCACGCTGATCACAGCGGCAACGACCTGCACGGCGCGAGTGCCGAACATCGTCACGAAGCGTGACGCCACGACTGCCCCCACGATCGCAGCGATACCCATCGGCAGAAAGGCCAGGCCGGTGTCGAACGCCGACAGTCCGCGTACCTGCTGGAGGAAGATCGCGGTGAGAAAGAACATCGCGAGAAAACCGGCACTGTTCAGCCCCAGTGCGACGACCGACAGCGACAGACTGCGTGTGCGAAAAAGGCGCAGCGGAATCAGGGGCGCCGCCGAACGGGATTCGACCAGAACGAACGCCGCAAGCAGCAGAACGCCGCCGGCCAGCAGGCCGATGACCTCGATCGACCCCCAGCCGAGAGGTTCGGCCCGGATGACACCGAGCATGATGGCCAGTAGCCCGGTGGTGCTGAGCACGGCTCCCGCCACGTCGAACGTGCGTCGGCCGGAGATGATCGCGCGGCTCTCTCTGATGATGAAGAAGGTGGCCGCGATCACGACGATGCCGATGGGCACGTTCACCAGGAACACCCAGCGCCAGCTGAGGTTGTCGACCAGCACGCCGCCGACGATGGCGCCCATAGTACCGCCGAGGCCGGCCAGCCCACCCCACACGCCCAAGGCGATGGTGCGGCGGCGCCCGTGCTCAAAGGTCACCATCAGCAACGTCAGTGCCGATGCCGAAAGCATCGCGCCGCCGAGGCCCTGCACGCCGCGAAAGAGAATCAGTTCGAGGGGTGAGGTCGCGACTCCGGCGGCCAGTGACGACAGCGCGAAGACCACGAGCCCTGCGACGAAGATGCGCCGCCGACCGACGAGGTCGGCCGAGCGGCCCCCGAGCAGCAGAAAACCACCGAAGATCAACGTGTACGCGCTGATAACCCACTGCAGGTCATCCGGAGCAAAGCCCAGGTCTGTCTGCATGCGGGGGAGGGCCACGTTGACGATGGTCACGTCGAGCACCACCATGAACTGCGCTATCGCGAGCACGACCAGGGTGCTCCAGGGGCTGCGTCTCATTGCTCTTCCTTAATTTGGCGTTCGGGCCAGCGCGTATATACGCCGTACGTGTACACCGTACATGTGCAATGTATAGGAAGGCAAGTGCGAAAAAAACACCGGAACCAGCTGGCGGCTCTCAGGCGGGCAGCGTGCCCTGGGCGCCAGCCACCAGAAAGTCGATTCCCCGGCTGAAATACTCGTCTTCGCTCGGGCAGAACAAGAAGAACTCGGCTGTCTCGAGCACGCTCGCGAAGCGTTTCGGGTCGAGCGACTCGAGCTGAGCCCGCTTCGACCGCAGGTGGGCGGCTTGCGTGTCGGAGTCGAGCCTGCGGTCGCTGCCCGGCTCGATGTCGACCAGGTTCACGAGCGAGCAGAGGAGGAACATGCCGGTCTGCGCGGCGCTCGCGGCCGAGAACCCCGCCGCTCTCAGCAGGCCGATGGTTCGCTCGGCAAGCTCGAGCCCCGCCTCGGATTTCATAATGGCCGGGGCGACGATCATGACGGCGAGTGGATGTGCGCGCAGAGCGTCGAGCGCAGCCGTGAGTACCGCGTGCAGGTCTTCGTGCCACGCCAGTCCGCCTGCCTCGGGTAGCGCAGGTAGCGTGATCTCGGCATAGATGCGTTCGGCGATGGCATCGAACAGGGCGTCTTTGTCGCTGAAGTGCCAGTACAACGCCATCGGCGTGACCATGTTGTCGGCTGCGAGCCGTCTGATCGTCACCGCCTCCAGCCCTTCGCGGTCGGCGAGGGCGAGGGCGCCGGCTGCGAGATCGTCTCGCTTCAGGCGCTCCCGCGGTTTGGTCTGGCGTGGGGCGGGCATGGTTCTACTGTACCGCGTACAGTTCGGGCGGTGGCCTCTACGGGAGAGTTGCGAGATCAGCGGTGGTCGGATTTTGAGGCAGCGTGTGATGCGCGAACCGCCACCCAGACGAATCCGCCGACAAACGCCGCGATGGCCCCCCAATACGCTGGGAGGGCTGTTGTGCCGATCGCGCTGCAGACGAGAGCGGCACCCCACGAGACGACGGCTGGCATCACGGCAGCGGCGTGACCCGCCCGCCATGCAGAGTCGCTTCGCATCAGGCTGGGAAAGCGTATTCCGACGAACCTGTTCATGCCGAGCTGCCCGCGCCCCGCCATGATGCAGACCACGACCAGTAGAAGGAGAAGAGCGGTGAATATCCACGCCACAACAGGTACGGGGTGCATTCTCTGTCCGATCACGAAGCGTCGTAGCCTGACCGCCCATTCTCTCGCCGGAAGGCTCGGCTACCAGCACACTAGCGCTGCGAGCGCTTCGGTGGCACGAGAATCGTTCTGAGCCCGACGCCCTGACCGAGTTCGGTGAGCGCCTCTGAGGCCTCGGCGAGGGGACGGATGCGCCCGATGAGCTGGTCGAGCGGGAGCCGCCCCGCCAGATACAGCTTTGCGAGTCTCGGTATGTCGACCCGCGCAACGCTGGAGCCATAGTTGCAGCCCAGAATGTTCTTCCCCTGGTCGGCGAGGTCGAACGGGTCTATCGAGGCACGAAGACCGATGGGAGTCATGCCGACAAGTACGGCTGTACCCCCTCGCGCGAGAAGGCCCGGCAGGCTCTCGATGGTGGCGACCCGCCCGATGGCCTCGAAAGCGAAGTCGACTCCGCCGAGCGAGCTCTGAATCTCCGCGGTCGTATCAACCAGATCGCCGCGCAGCAGGGTGGTCGCACCAAGCGCACGTGCCGCTTCCAGTTTCTCGTCTGACACGTCGATGGCGATGATCGGGTTCGCGCCGATGAGTTTGAGGCCCATGATGATCGAAAGACCGACGCCGCCGCAGCCGATCACGGCGGCCGATGCCCCCATGGGAACGGACGCGGTGTTGACCACGGCACCGACTCCCGTTGTGACTGAGCAGCCCAGAAGGGCGCCTATCTCGAACGGCAGTTCTGGCGGAACGACCACGACCGCTGACTCTGGAATGACCACGCGTTCGCTGAAGGCCCCCAGTCCGAGATAGGGCCAGACGTCTGCCCCTCGTGCGTCGGTGTAGGCGGTGGTGCCATCGGGCAACGTATTGTCGAGCGCCGTTGTGCCGGTGCAGAGCCATCCCTTGCCGGCGGCGCAGTTCGTGCAACGGCCACAGGGGGCGAACCAAGACAAGACGACGTGGTCGCCCAGTCGGGCATCCAGCACCCCGGCTCCGATGGCGGTCACGATTCCTGCGGCCTCGTGCCCGAGCACAAGCGGCCTTTCTGCCGGCCAGTCGCCGTTGACGACGTGCAGGTCTGAATGGCACACGCCGCTTGCTCTGATCTCGACTTCGACCTGGCCCGGCCCGGGTGCAGCGAGGGCAATCGTCTCGGTCTGCACCCCGGATCCCGGGCGAAGGGTGATGGCGAGCGTCACGAGTTCACGGCCTCTCGCTCGTCGATTTCGGCGAGTTCTCTGTCGCTTCGCAGTTCGGCTGCCCGTTCACGATCGAGGTCGAGCGAGCGAGACAAGACCAGATACGCAACAGAAGCCGCCACGAGGCCGACGAGCCAAGACACGTCGAGCCCGCCTAGCGCGGCCGCGATCGGGCCGGTGAACGACCAGTCGCCGAGCGGAGGGATGACCATGAACGGTATTTCGAAAGCGAATCCGATCGCGAAGGCGGCCAGCCCTCGCCAGGCCCAGGTTCCGTAGACACCGTTCGGGGTGAAGAGGTCGGTGATCGCGTAGCGGCCTTTGCGGACGACGAAATAGTCGACGAGGTTCGTCGCGGTCCAGGGCACGAGGAGGTAGAGCATGAGGGTCAGCGCTGCAAAGACCGTGCCGACAGAGTCGGTGGTGATGATGCTGGCAATAGAGAACCAGACAACGGTGAGAACGATGATCGTGATGACACGGGCGGCTCTGGTGGGCTTGATCGACTTGAACGAGTCGATGCCGGTGAGGATGGTCAGCATGCCGCCATAGGCGTTCATGCCCATCGTCGCCGCCAGGGCGAGGGCGGAGAGCAATGCGACGGCGTCGCCGAGGTGGAAGAAGACGTTGTTGCCGGCGAGCTGAAGGCCGCCGAGACCGTCGGTTGCGCGCAATTCGATCGCGAGCCAGGCGCCGAGAATGATGAGCCAGATCGCCGACGATGATGCGCCGAAGAATACGGCGGCGATCACCTTCCGCGGTGCGGTGGTCGAGGGCAGGTACCGGGAGTAGTCAGAAACGTAGGGGGCGTAGGTGATGTTGTAAGCGGCCGCTGCGGTGAGTTGTGCCATGAAGGCAACGATCGAGAAGCCGTAGTCGATTTCGGGTGGGGTTCCGCCGGCGCCGCCGAAGATCACGCCGAGCGTCAGAAGCACGGTGAGGGGAAACGAGACGTAGAGCAGGATGCGAAAGATCTTGTGCACCCAGTCGTGGCCGAAAATAGCAAGCAGGGCGGCGGCTATCGCGACGGTCACGGCGACGACGGTGGGGTTCCAGCCGAATGCGCTGTTCAAGCCTTCCCCCAGCAGCACGGTATCGGCGATGTTGAACGCGAGGTACGTGAACAGGGTCGCGAGCAGGGGTATCAGTACTCCGCGAAACCCGAACTGGGCGCGAGACTGGATCATTTGGGGAAGCCCCATGTGCGGTCCTTGAGAAGCGTGGAACGCCATGAACAGCGTGCCGATCCCGATTCCGATGATGCTGGCAACCGCCGTCCAGATCAGGGAGAGGCCGAGGGAGGGGCCGATGAAGCCGATCGGGATGGAGAAATACTGGAAGTTGCCGAGAAACCACAGCGGCGCTTGGTGCCACAGCTTTCCGTGCCGTTCGCTGTTCGGAACCCAGTCGATCGATCGTTTCTCGACGAGGGGCACCCGCGACGTGGATGCGGTCTGCGGGCTTGTCTGATTTGTCATGATTGTGACTCCATTGTCAGATGTTGTGAGGCAGTTCTAAAGGTGTGAGGCAGGGGAGAGGTGTTCGTGGATGGCAAGCCAAACGCCGGCGTGTCGCTGGAGCACGATCGTCTCGCGCTCGCGACCGATTTCGCGTTGCCCGTCCATCGTCGACTCAGTGACTACGTCGTGGGTGAAGATCGCGACGGTGTCGACGAGTTGCACGCGCCTGTTCGTCGACACGCAGTTGTGTACGCGAAACCCATGAAGGTCTTCCCACTCATGCCAGAGCTGTTCGTACTCTGCTCGGCACTCCAGACGGGCGGGATGCGTGTGGAACACGAACGTCGCATCCGGAGCGAAACCTCTGAAGTATTCGTCTCGTCGGTGGTTGCCGAAGGCGGCGACGATGGCGTCTGCTGCAGCAAGCGCTTCTGTCTCCGCAGAATCGGCCGGCTCCGAGATGCCGATCACGAGCGGGGCGCCATCGCTGAGATCAGTTCGTACGCTACGTGGGATGCCGCGACAGCGGTGACCTGAGCGTGATCGTAGGCGGGGGCCACTTCGACCACATCGGCGCCCACCAGATTGACTGTGGAGAGCGACCGGATGATCGCCAGCAGCTCTCGACTTGTCAGCCCTCCCGCCTCGGGGGTGCCCGTGCCCGGAGCGTGCGCAGGGTCGAGCACATCGATGTCGACGCTCACATACACAGGCTTTCCCGCAATGCGCGCGTGCAGCCGCGCAATGATGCTGGCGAGGCTCTCCGTCTCGAATTCGTGCGACCCGATAATGGCGAAGCCGAGCCGTTCGTCGTCGCGGAGGTCTTCGCGGCCGTAGAGGGGCCCCCTGGTTCCGATGTGCCAGCTGGCGGTGAGGTCGATGAGCCCCTCCTCTGACGCCCGACGAAACGGGGTGCCGTGCGTCACGGGTGCGCCGAAGTAGGTGTCCCAGGTGTCAAGGTGCGCATCGAAGTGGATGACCGCCACTGGCCCGTGCGTGCGGGCGACGTTCCGCAGCAGCGGAAGAGCAATGGTGTGGTCGCCGCCCAGAGTCACCAATCGTGCACCTGTCTCGGTGAGATGGCGAGCTCCGTCTTCTATCTGGGCCACGGCCTCATCGATGTTGAAGGGGTTCGCTGAGATGTCTCCGGCATCGACGACCTGTTGCGTCGCAAACGGTTCGATGTCCTGAACCGGGTTGTACGGTCGCAGTAGCCGCGACGCCTCGCGAATGTGCGCGGGCCCGAACCGTGCGCCGGGGCGGTAGCTGACTCCCGCGTCGAACGGAACACCGACGACGACGACGTCGGCGTGCGGCACGTCGCGCAACTGCGGCAGCAGTGCGAATGTCGCGATCCCCGCGAAGCGTGGTGTCTTGCTCGAGTCGGTGGGGCCGACAAAGTTCGATGCGGCGTTCACGGTTCAGACTTCCTCGTCGAGGTGTGATGGACTGTATGAAATATACCTATACGCACCGTAAAGTGCTTATAAGGCAACTTGCGGTTTACAATATGATGGGCTGTCTGACCGTAGTTGTCAACTGTTCACTGAGGAGTGTTGCGTGAGAGCCGTTCATCCCGCGCCCGCGCCTTTGCCGACGTTGATTGGGGCGAAGTTGAGGGCCAGCCGCTTGGCGCAGGGCCTCACCATTGCGAATCTCGCCGGCGCCACACAGCTGACATCGGGGTTCATCAGCCGTATCGAACGCAATGAGACGTCTCCGAGCGTGGCCACGCTGGTGACGATCTGCCAGGTTCTTTCGTTGCCGATCGGGTCTCTTTTCGAGCCGTCCTCAAACGAGGTCATCAGTCTTGCAGACGCGCCTCTGATCAATATGGGCGGTGACAACGCGATCGAGCGACTCCTCACTCCTCGCAATGAGTCGCGCGTGCAGATGCTGCGCTCGACGCTCTCCCCGGGCGCTACGGGAGGTGCGGAGCTGTACACGATCAACTGTGACGTTGAGGTGGTTCATGTGATCCGCAATTGCATCGAGCTGCGTTTCGCCGGCTCTTCCGTTTCGCTGGGCGAGGGAGACACGATGACCGTGCCAGGCCGTGAACCGCATTCGTGGAGCAACCCCACAGAACGGGAGAGCGAAGTCGTTTGGACTATCGTTCCCGCGGCCTGGAGCGGTTCTTCCTGAGCGACCGATTCTATCGGGGCAGGGCCGACCACGAAGCGTACAACTCAGGCTTCAGTTCGGTGAGATAGTCGACCTCGGGTCGTCGCGCCTCAACGTCGGCGAACATCACAGAAGGAGCTTTTCCGGCTTGCGCGACGATGGTGCCGTCTGAATCGACGATGACGCTCGTGCCGGAGAACGCGAACCCGTTCTCGACTCCCGCGTGGTTTGCATAAGCGATCACCATTGAGTTCTCCAACGCCCTGGCCGGTACCAGAACCAGGCTCACGCTTTCGAAACCCTCACCCACGGCGGTTGGCACGAGCAGAATGTCTGCCCCGCGAACCGCAGCCGCACGTGCAACCTCCGGAAACTCCACGTCGAAGCAGATGGCCAGCCCCACCCTGACGCCCGCGAACGAGACAACCGTTGGCGGCAACAGTCCCGGCTGGAAGGCGGCCGCTTCATGCTCGCCGAAGAGGTGTGACTTCGTGTAGGTGCCGAGCCTGACCCCTTCGCTGTCGACAAAGGTGGAGGTGATGCCGCGGAGTGTGGCATCGCCGCGCCCTGGCGTGCTGAAAACGAGGGCAATGCGATGCCGCCGTGCCATGTCGCAGAGTGAACGCTCAATGACGTCGACATCGTCGGCCGTCACTTCTCGTGCAATCGCGTCGGGCGCGTACCCCACCGCAAAGAGCTCTGGAGTGATCAGAATGTCGGCCCGGCCCTCGGCCGCTTCGATCGCCGCAGCTTCAAGCAGGGCGAGGTTGTGGGGGAAATCAAGCGCAATCGCCTGGCCCTGAAAAACTGCCAATCTCACGACAGCTCCCTTCTCCTCTGGCAATGAGCCAGTCTTCCGACACCTCCGATCACACGAGAAACTGTCGTAGCTTCTCGATGTGCTGGCATCGACTGTCTCCAATCTATCCGGGTGGCCGGGGGATGCTCGCACACCGGTTCGGCCGCAGCCGCCAGCGCCGACGCACTCCCAGGTGGGGATCCTCGATGTTGCTGAGCCAGAGGCCGAGGAGGTGGTGCGTGGTGGTTCAGCCGATCTTTGCTGCCGGGGGTACGAAGAGGGTGCCGGTGAGGGCGCTGCCGCGGAAGGTGCGGATGGCGACGACTGCCCACGCGCCGAGGAGGGCGGCGAAGGCGAGTACGGCGGCGGCCTGGAACGCGACGGATCCGGTGTGTAGGGCGACTCCGGTGAGTCCGGTGACGCAAGTGCCGACAGGGAAGGTGAATGACCACCAGGTCAAGGAGAACGGGAGGTGTTCGCGCGCGGTTCGCAGGGTGATGGCGAGGGCGAGTGCTGCCCAGAGGGCCGCGAATCCGAGCACGGGTACCCCGTAGATCACGCCGAAGGCCTGCAGGGCTTCGGCAAGGGGTGCGGTGGTGGCGAGGTGGGCGTTGCCGCCGAGGAGGTTCACGGCGGTGACGGATTGGCCGAGGGGGCCGAGCACGATCCAGAGCGTGGGCACCATCGCTGCGACACCGATCTTGTGTGTGGTGAGCCTGGACCAGATGAGGGTGATGACGATGAGGGAGGCGACTAGGCTGAGGCCGAACATGGCGTAGCAGGCCAGCAGCATCGTGAGGCGCGCTTGGCCGTCGGGTAGGTACGGAATGAGCAGGGCGCCTGTCGAGGCGGAGACCATGGGTGGCACGATGGGCATCAGCCAGCCGCCGAATGCGCTGTCGGCGGCGACCGTGAACTTCGTGAAGGTCAGGTAGGGCACCGCGACAGCAGTTGCCAGGCCCATGATCGTGCCGAGGGTCCACAGGACGGCGTCGACGGCGACGGCGGTCTGTTCGCCGAGGACGTCCCGGCCGAGCAGGATCGTGCCGGCCCCGACCGTGAGCAGGGCCATCGCGGGTGCGCCGTAGAAGTGCGCCATGACGGGGTTCAGGTGATGGGTTCGGGCTGTCTGCCGATTCGTGACCCAGTGGATGACCGTGGCTGCAGCGTTGGCCACGATTCCCGTTCCCATGACCGACGCATACCAGTTCGGGGTGATGTTCCGGAACATGTGCATCGGGCGTTCGAGCTCACGCAGGAACATCCGTGACGGGGCGGCGGGTCGGAGGGCCTGGGCTGTTGACATACTTCAATCCTGCGTTCCGCGGGGTGATCGCAGAAGAGCGTTCGGGTTGTGAGGTCACAAGCTGAGTTTGTGGGGGAGGGTTAGTGATGATCCGCAGCGACCCGCCTGACCTGAAGAGCCTGCAGACGCTCGCAGTGGTGGCCGAGCTTGGCAGCCTGACGTCGGCCAGCACCGCGCTCGGCGTGACCCAACAGGCAGTCTCGTCGCGTATCCGGGCTCGTGAAGTTCGCACCGGATCTCCGCTCGTGACGAGGTCTGCCCGCGGATCGCAGCTGACCGAGGCGGGCCTGCTAGTGGCAGGCTGGGCGAAGGACGTGCTGGATGCCGCCGAACGGTTCGAGGTCGCGGTCGCCGCACTCCGAGACAAAAGTCATTCGCAGCTTCGGGTCGGCGCGAGCCTCACGATCGCCGAGCATCTGATGCCGGAGTGGTTGATCGCATTCCAGACGGGGAGCGGAAATCCTGCTGCCGTCGACCTGGTCGTGGCGAACAGTCGCGCGGTGATCGAGCAGTTGCGCGCGGGTGCCCGCGACATTGGGTTCATCGAGACACCCGATGTGCCATCCGACCTCGAGTCGCGTGTCATCGCATTCGATGAACTCGTTGTCGTGGTCGGTGTGAACCATCCGTGGGCGCGGCGGCGGCGTGCGCTCAGCGCCGCCGAGCTCGCCTCGACCGCCCTGGTGGTTCGTGAGGAGGGTTCCGGTACGAGGCGCACGCTCGAACTCGCGCTCGACACACTCGAACCGAAGATTGTCCTGGCTGCTCCAGCTTCGATATTGCCGACGACGACCGCGATCCGTTCGACCGTCGCATCGGGTAGGGCGCCCGCCGTCCTGAGCTCGCTCGCCATCCGCGACGACTTTACGCTCGGTCGCCTCGCGCGGGTTCGTGTTGCGGGGCTGACGTTGAAGCGTCCGCTCACGGGGGTGTGGGTGCGCAATTCGACCGGCCTGCCGGAGAACGCTGAACGGCTGCTCTCCATCGCTCTGACGCATGCGCGCTGAGACCACAGGGGGCGCAGGGATGACATCGAGGCCGGTATGTCGCGGAGCGACTGCTTCCGGTGGAACGTGGTTTCCTGGCCGTTGTTCGATGCAGCCGGCATACACCCTGCACGATCATCCGATAATCGTGCCGGTGCTGGCGGCGCCGCACCCGTCTCCCGCGAACGGGCACCGGCGCAGCGCGAATCACGTGCGCGCGGTCAACGCGCTGCTCCGCTCACTTCGCTGAGTCGACGCAGTTGGTACTCCGGCTCGGGTCTGCCAAGCGGCACTTCCTGCAGTGGCAGCGCTGTTGCGTGGGCGTCGTCAGTTCAGCCTGCCCGTGATGTGTTCGCTGACTCGGAGTGCGTTGGCGATGATGGTGAGTGTGGGATTCACAGCGCCGATGGAGGGCATGAATGAGCCGTCGATCACGTAGAGATTGTCGAGGTCGTGCATTTTGCAGTTCGTGTCGAGGGCGGAGGTGCTTGAGTCGGTTCCAAATCGTGCGGTTCCGGCTTGGTGTGCGGTGGCTGAGACATCCATCGCTTTACTGAGGTAGAGGTTTCTTTCGAACGATTGTGAGTGCATGCCGAGATCGGTGAGCATGCTGTCGAAGGTGTGGCGGAGCCGTTTGAGCCCCTCAGAATTGTTGTCGGGTTGCACGGTGAGGTTGATGTGGCCGTCGGTTCGGAGAGTGACGCGGCTGGTGGGGAGAGGCAGGTCTTCGCTGGCGAGCCAGAAGTCCATCGAATGCTTGCCGACGATTCCGTACGCTGCTGGTGGTGCCCAGCCGAGCCCCTTCGGCGCCTGGCCTTTGACCTGCCAGTCGTCGGATTTGCCGAGCATCTGAATGTTGCCCATCGGGTATTCCCACGCGCTGCTCGGCCCGTAGTAGTCGTTCAGGGTCAGTGTTTTTTGGAAGACGGTGTCGTTGCGGTCTTTGGAGAACGCAATGAGCGCGAGGTTGTTGTGCCGCATGTAGTGGCGCCCGACGGTATCGGAGCTGTTGCCGAGGCCGCCCGGGTGGGTATCCGTTGCTGAGGCGAGCAGCAGCGCCGAGGAGAGAATCGACCCGGCCGAGAGAACGATGATGTCGGCGCTGAATGTGGTGTGCTCTCCTGCAGTGTTCACAGTCGCCACCCCGGTGACCGTGCGGCCGGTTGTGTCGGTGAGCAGCTTCGTGACCGTGGTGTTGGTCAGCAGGCGCAGGTTGGGGTTCGCGCGAAGCGCGGGGCGTACGACGACCGACTCGGAATCCGCTTTCGCTTCGACAAGGCAGGGAAAACCATCGACCCGGTCGCAGCGGATGCACGCTGATCCGTGGGCAGCGGTGCCGTCGTCATTCTGCACGAGATTCACACCGACCGGCAGATGAAACGGGTGCAGCCCGAGCTTCGTCAGGCCGTCGGAGAGTTCTTGGATCCGCGGTGCGTGTTTGACCGGGGGAAAGGCGTAGTCCTGACTGGATGCTCCAGCGAAAGGGTCTTCGCCGTGTTTGCCATGAACCCAGTACAGGTGCTCTGCCTTTACGTAGTACGGTTCGAGGTCGTCGTAGCTGATCGGCCATTCCGGCGATACACCGCCGGGGTGCTGAACACCGGTGAAGTCGGTGGGGTGCAGGCGGAACAGAGCTGCGCCGTACACTTTCGAATTGCCTCCGACGTAGAAGTGCAGCTCGGGCCGGAATGGTTTGTCGTTGAGATCGTAGAACGTCTCTTCGGCAACGTATCGGTTCTCGGCGAACACCGATTTCGAGTCCCAGTTCTCCCGTTCACGTCGGAGGTAGTCGCCTCGTTCGATCAGCAGAACCCGCTTTCCGGTCTTGGCCACCTCTGCGGCGGTGGTGCCACCGCCTGGGCCGCTGCCGATGACAATCACGTCGTAGTGATCACTCGGTGAGGTGTGTGGTTCGCTCACAGTCCGACGCTTCCCTGCATGATCCCACCGTCGAGGAACAGGGTTGTGGCAGTGAAATACGAGGACTGGCCCGAGGCCAGGAAAACGGCGACATCCGCGATCTCGCTGGGTTTAGCCATCCGGCCGAGAGGGATAGCCGCATCGAGTGCTTTCAGCTGTGCAGGATTCGCTTCGGTGCTGGCGTTGATGGGCGTGTCGACGGCGCCCGGTGCCAGGTTGACGACCCGGATGCCGTGCGTGCCGAGCTCGACGCCCGCGGTTCGTGTGAGCATCCGGGTGCCGCCTTTGGAGACGCAGTAGGCGATGTTTCCCGGCATCGGCCAGTCTTCGTGCACCGATGAGATGTTGATGACGAGCCCGCCGCCGCCCTGTTCGATGAACCGTTTCGCGGCGAACTGTGTGCCGAAGAATGCACTTTTGAGGTTCACATCGATGACCTTCTCGAAGTCCGCTTCGGTCGTGTCGAGGATGGAGGTGCGTGTCTCAATGCCGGCGTTGTTGATGATCACATCGAGCCTGCCGTAGGTGTCGACAGCCGTCGTGATCATCTTGTGGAGGTCGGAGGCCCGACTGACGTCCGCTTGCACACCGACGGCGTGGCCACCGGCCTTCTCGATGCGGTCGATGATGTCGGATGTTTCCTCTGGGTGGGTGAGGTAGTCGATCACGATGTTCGCCCCCTCGGCGGCCGCGGCGATCACGATCGCTTCTCCGATGCCGCTGTTGCCTCCCGTGACGACAATGGTTTTTCCCTCGAGTAGCACGCGCGCTCCGATCAGCAGATGTTCGAGAAAACATACACGGGCGCCTTCAGAAATGATGCCCCTGTCAAACTAGAACGTACGAGTGTATAAACATGAAGACGGGTGTGACCGGCCGCCGGAGGGGAATGTCATGACCACGCTCAGTGACCATGCCGATGTCGCTGTCAGCGCTTCGGCCCTGCGCAAAGGAAATGTGTTTGTGCGATGGGTGACATCGACCGATCACAAGATCATCGGGTACATGTACCTGATCGAATCGTTTCTCTACTTCTGTTTCGGTGGCGTGCTCGCTCTGGTGATCCGTGCTCAGCTCTTCGAACCCGGGGCGCAGCTCCTCGCGACGAAGGACCAATACAACCAGCTGTTCACGATGCATGGCACGATCATGCTGCTGATGTTCGCAACACCACTCTTCGCGGGGTTCGCGAACGTGCTGATGCCGTTACAGATCGGTGCCCCCGACGTCGCATTTCCGCGGCTGAACGGGCTCGCGTTCTGGCTGTACACGTTCGGAAGCGCAATTGTCGTCGGCGGGTTCCTCACCCCCCAGGGCGCCGCATCGTTCGGCTGGTTCGCGTACGCACCGCTCTCGAGCCAGACATTCACCCCGGGAGACGGCGGAAACCTCTGGGTGTTCGGACTCGTGCTCTCCGGGTTCGGCACCATCCTCGGCGCCGTGAACTTCATCACCACCATCATCACCATGCGGGCACCCGGTATGACGATGTTCCGTATGCCGTTGTTCAGCTGGACTACCCTGGTCACGGCCATCCTCATCCTGATGGCGTTCCCCGTGCTCGCAGCAGCACTGTCAGCGCTCGGTATCGACCGCGTCTTCGGTGCGCACATCTACGACCCAGCCAACGGCGGACCCCTGCTCTGGCAGCACATGTTCTGGTTCTTCGGGCATCCGGAGGTCTACATCATCGCGCTGCCGTTCTTCGGCATCATCAGCGAAGTACTCCCCGTCTTCAGCCGGAAACCCTTGTTCGGGTATAAGACGTTGATCTATGCGACCATAGCGATCGCGGCACTCTCGATCACCGTGTGGGCACATCACATGTACGTGACGGGCTCCGTTCTGCTTCCTTTCTTTTCCCTGATGACGATGCTGATCGCCGTTCCCACCGGGGTCAAGATCTTCAACTGGGTGGGCACGATGTGGCGAGGCTCGGTCACGTTCGAGACACCCATGGTGTGGGCGATCGGCTTTCTCATCACCTTCACGTTCGGCGGGCTCACGGGCGTCATCCTCGCCTCCCCGCCGCTTGACTTCCATGTCTCCGACAGCTACTTCGTCGTCGCCCACTTCCACTACGTGGTCTTCGGAACCGTGGTGTTCGCCATGTTCTCCGGCTTCTACTTCTGGTGGCCCAAATGGACCGGCAAGATGCTGAACGAGAAGCTGGGCCAGTGGCATTTCTGGCTGCTGTTCATCGGGTTCCACACCACGTTCCTCATCCAGCACTGGCTCGGAGTGGTGGGCATGCCCCGTCGCTACGCGTCGTATTCACCCGACGACGGTTTCACCTGGATGAACCAGATCTCCACCGTGGGCGCCTTCCTGCTGGCCTCGTCGATGATCCCGTTCTTCTTGAACGTGTACATCACGGCCCGAAACGCTCCGAAGGTCACCGTGAACGACCCGTGGGGCTACGGTCGCTCGCTCGAATGGGCTACCTCCTGTCCGCCTCCTCGGCACAATTTCACCACCATTCCGCGCATTCGTAGCGAGTCGCCAGCTTTCGACCTGAACCATCCTGAAGCGGGAATACCGGTGGGTGTCGGCCCGATGGAGGATGCCCCCGACGCCCCCCATCAGAAGATCACCTGAGTGGCTCCGGCGACCCCTCAGGGCTAGTGTCCTGCGTGATTGTGGACCGCGTGGTCGGCCCCCCCGTCGGGGTTGCCGCCCATCATCTTCAGCATGGGCCCGCTGCCGCTTCGGTAGAACACGACCAGCAGCAGAGCTCCGATCAGCAGGAAGACGATGTTGAGCCACGTGGTGTAGTTCCAGCTGATTCCATCGTCGACGATCGTGAGGTTGCGATTCGTGGGGATGAGGCCGAGCGGGGTGAAGATCAGTTCGACGGCGTACCCAGCGAGCACCATGGCGCCGTAGAAGATGACAGTAATGCGGATGGCTGCCTTTGTGCCGTAGTACTTCCGGTAGATCAGGATGATCGGAATGATGATGAGGTCGGCGAAGATGAAGCTGATCACCCCGCCGAAACTGATGCCGCCGTTCCAGAGCACCGCGGCCAGTGGTACGTTGCCGACCGAGCAGACGAAGCTGATCATCGCGAGCAGCGGGCCGATGATCGGGCCGAGGAGGAACGCCACGGTCGGATCGTTGACGAAGAAAGCGGCTTGCAGCCAGGCTTTCGGAACCCACGCAGCGAACGCGCCGGCGATCAGTAGGCCGATGACGATGTCTTTGAGTACCGCGGCCCAGTCCATGACGAAGTACTGAGACACCGAGGTGATGCCGGGGCGGGAAAAGAGGCGCTGCCAGAACGTGCCGCCCTGCTGCACCGACATGTCCATGCCGGCGTGGCCCTCCATCGAGCCGGCCAGGCCCTTCTCTGCCTGCTCGCGGGCTTTGTCGATGATCTTGCCACGCATCCAGAGTCGGAAGCCGAGGGCTACCAGGATGATCATGATGGGGCCGCCGACGAACTCGGCGAGAGTGAACTGCCAGCCCATCACGAAGGCCAGAATCAGGCCGAGCTCGACCACCAGGTTGGTCGACGCGATCTCGAAGGCCATGGCAGCAGAGAAGCTGGCTCCCTTTCGAAAGAGGGCCCGCGCCAGTGCCACGGCGGCATACGAGCATGAAGAGGATGCCGCACCAAGGCCACTCGCGATGACCAGCGAGCGCGGCGAGTCGGTTCGCATCAGCCGAGTGATCTGCTCGCGCCTGATCAGTGCCTGGATGACGCCGGAGAGGGTGAAACCGAGTATCAGCGGCCAGAGAATCTGCCAGGCCATCGACCCGGCGGTGGCGAGAGCGTCGCCGACGGCCTGAATGATGAACATGATCAGAGCCCCGCGAGCAGAGTGTGAATGGTGGTGATCTCAGCCGTCTGCGAGGTCATGATGCTCTGGCTCATCATGCCGCTCATGTCCATGCCCGGCATGCGGCGGGAACTCGCGCCCCATTCGACGAGCCAGGCGTTCATCGTCGTGATCTCTGGGGTGAATCCTGCACTTCGAACATTCATCGTCAACTCCTCTATTGGATACCCCCCTAGGGTACGCTTGCGACCGTGGAATCACCAGCCGTCTCGGTCGTAGCGCTACCCAGTCATCTGTGGCATGTTTAGAGAGCACCTTGGTGCGACGGCGGTGGGGCTCACCGTAACCAACCTCGACCCAGGTCGACAACAGTCCCTATCTCAGCACTTTGGTGCGCCACGAGATAGGAGCCCACCGTGTCACAGTCACCCACCGCATCGTCACTGCCCGAACCTTTGGCGGTAGTGAGCACGCCAGTCATTGTCGTCGGCGTGTTCCCGGGCATGCCCGACGTCGTGGTCTCGCAGGCGGTCGTCTTCGCGGAACGGTTCGGCGCGCGGTTGGTGTTCGTGTACGTCGATACCGGCTGGCGACGCGGCCGCTGCTCTCGCGCAACTCGCGGGGGAGTGGGATGCGACGGCGATCGTGGTCGGAACCCGCCGCGCCAGCGGGCGTTCCACTGTCGGTGAGTTCTTGAACGGCTCCGTTGCCGCGCATCTGGCCCACCGTCAACACCGGCCGGTGATTGTCATCCCGGTGGCACCGGTCGCATCAGACGATGCCCTCCCGTGGGCGGTGACTTCATGACGGGCGACGCCGGAGTATCCCGGCTGGTGCTGCTGCGGCACGGCCAAAACACCGCAAACGCCGAGGGCCTCTTCACCGGGCTGCTCGACGTCGGTCTTTCGCAGACAGGCGTCGCCGAAGCGCACTGTGCTGCCGCGCAGCTTTCCGCCGCGCACATCGCGCCCGACGCCGTGTTCGCTTCGGAACTGAGGCGTGTGACGATCACGGCGCAGACGGTCGTCGATGACCTGCGCCTGTGGCCGGCTCGTGTCCTTCGCGACTGGCGCCTCGACGAACGCAATTACGGCTCCCTGACCGGCTTGTCGAAGGCCGAAGTTCGCGCCGAATACGGTGATGCACAGTTTCTGCGATGGCGACGATCGGTTTCCGATGCCCCACCACCGATGACAGATGCCCAATACGAAACGCTGGCAGGCAGCCGTCTGTTCGGCCGACTGCCCGCCGAGGCGCTGACCCGCTCGGAGTCCCTTACCGATGTGTAAGTCAGGGTGCGGGCCTTCTTCGCCGAGCACCGAGCTCGAACGGCTGAACATTCCCACCGGGCATCCGCTCGTGTATTCGTTCGACAAAACATTGCGGGTGCGCACCCGCACCGGCACATACCTGAACACAGAAAGCGCCCACGCCGCCGCCGAGCTGCTGGCACACGAA
Organism: Subtercola sp. RTI3; assembly: GCF_035018625.1. Taxonomy (NCBI): domain Bacteria; kingdom Bacillati; phylum Actinomycetota; class Actinomycetes; order Micrococcales; family Microbacteriaceae; genus Subtercola; species Subtercola sp. RTI3. Next base: position 49,185 of record NZ_JASJXO010000004.1, read on the forward strand.
GGAGGAACCTGATGAACGACTACACCGGACACCACAACCGCACTATTGCCTACGACGCGGGCGAATACGTCAGCCACCCGACAGGACACGCGCTCACCATCAGTACGGTCACCGCCGAGCAGATTCTCGACTCGCGCGGCAACCCGACCGTTCGTGTGTCGCTTCGTCTCGACGACGGTTTCGAGGCGGTCGCATCAGCACCCGCGGGAGCCTCGACGGGAGCGTTCGAGGCCGTCGAACTCCGCGACGGTGGCCCCGCATACGGAGGCCTCGGCGTGCAGGGCGCGGTCACCGCAGTACGAACCGAGATCGGCACGCTTCTGACACACCATTCGTACAACACGATCAGTGACCTCGACCGGGCACTCCGTGACCTCGACGGCACCCGGGCAGAGCTGCCGCTTCACCGCTGGTTGTCGCTCGTGACGGGTTCGGCAGAGCGGATGCCGGTGCCGCACTTCAACGTGCTGAACGGCGGCGCCCATGCGACGAACGCACTCGACTTCCAGGAATTCATGATCGCACCCGTGCAGGCGGCCACCGAAGCCGAGGCAGTACGGACGGGAGCGGAGATTTACCATGCTCTCGCCCGGCGCATCAGTACGAAGTATTCCGCCGCGGGCCTCGGTGACGAGGGAGGATTCGCGCCACCGATCGACTCCGCCGAGGAAGCGCTTGATCTGCTGGTGGCCGCGATCACCGATGCCGGCTACACGCCCGGAGTCGACAGTGTCGCGATCGCGATGGACCCTGCCGCCAACGGCTTCTCCCTCGGCGGCGGCCGCTACCGGCTGGCGGGCCGGGAACTGGCCCGCGACGAGCTCGTCGACTACTACGAGAACCTTGTCGACTCGTACCCGATCCGGAGCATCGAGGACGGCTTCGCCGAAGACGACCACGAAGGGTGGATCGCGCTCTCCGGGCGCCTCGCCGACCGGATCCAGCTCGTCGGTGACGACCTCTACGTCACCGACGCCGCTCGCATCCTCGACGGCGCGCACGAGCACTACTCGACGGCGGCTCTCATCAAACCGAACCAGATCGGAACCGTCAGCCAGACCCTCGACGCCATCACGGCCGCCCGCAGAGAACGCGTGGCGAAATACAACCGGCTCACCCAGATCGAAGCACAGAACCCCACGATCTCCTACGGACTCGCATGAGCGGCGATCAACTCCCGGTCGACAGCGACATCGAAACCGACCAGGCCAGAGGGGCGGCCCCTCGGCCGGTACACATCCGGCCCGCCTACCTCGCGCTGGTCGCAGTGGGCGGCGTGGTCGGCACCGCGATCCGGGAGCTGCTCGCGCTCGGCGCACCCCAGATCGATGACATCGCCGTCGTGATCATCGCGATCAACGTCATCGGCGCTCTCGCACTCGGCGTGCTGCTGGAAACCCTCGCGAGTGCCGGGCCTGACCACGGACGCCGACGCATCGTGCGTCTGCTGGTCGGCACCGGTGTGCTCGGGGGGTTCACGACCTACAGCACGCTTGCCACCGACACGGGCATCCTGCTCACCCACGGCCGCACCAGTGTCGCGATCGTCTACGCCGTCATGACAGTGCTGCTGGGCGCCGCAGCAACTTTCTGCGGTATCGCACTGGTGCGACCCTCAGCCATGCGGTCGCGGAGTCGTGGCACCTCATCATCGGAACCGGGCCGATGGGCGGCTTCACCACGTTCAGCACAGCCAGCTTCGAGACCGTTCGCCTGCTGCAGGAACGCCGATGGGGCGCCGCACTGATGAACGGGTTCGGGATGCTCGTGCTCGCCATTCTGGCAGCGCTCGCCGGCCTCACGATCGGCGGGTCACTGTGACCTGACCGCATCCACTCACTCACCGCCCACCCTGGAACCGACAGTCGACCCCGAAGCCACAAAGGCTCCCACTGGGTACACTCAATTCATATGCGCTAACGCATATGTCTGTGACTTATCACAGGATTGGCGGTGGTCAGCGGGTGGGTGAAATTGCCCTGGTCGACGCGACTTTGCTCGCATCGAGAGCGCTTCTGGGCGTTGTGGCCCGGTCGATGATCGAGGCGTTGACCGAGGTCACGCTGCCGCAGTTCCGGGTTCTGGTCGTCGTTTCAGGTGCCGGTCAGATCCGGATCGGTGATCTGGCCGCGCGGATGGGTGCGGTGCAGTCCACGTTCAGCCGCAGTGTTCAGCGCATGGTGTCGGCGGGGTGGCTGAATCGCACACCGAGCCCCGACAGCCGTCGGGAGATCGTCATCACCATCACAGCGAAGGGACAGGCGCTTGTCGACCAGGTCACGGCATCGCGGCGCACCGAACTGGCCCGGATCCTCTCGGCCCTCAGCGAAGAGGAGCAGGTCGCGTTGACCGTCGCGTTCGACACCTTCACGCACGCAGCCGGGGAGATTCCACTCCACGACCTTCTGACGATCGGGCTGTGACGGGATGACGGGTACTGCCCCGACTCTCGTTCCGGCAATCACTGCGCCCCCGATAGTGCAGCCCCTTCACGATGACCTGCAGCCCCTATCCGAAGGCCTGGTGCCCAGGCCTTCGGACCTCAGCCAGAGCAGCACCGAACAGCTGCAGAACGCCCAACACGCCATCGATTCGGTGCGAGACGACCTCGCCCAACTGAAATGAGCACTGTGCACGAAAGCATTCCCAGCCCCCCGATCAGCTCCTTCGATATCGGACCGTTCACGATCCATTTCTACGCCCTCTGCATCCTCACCGGCATCCTCATTGCAGTCGCGCTCACCCAACGCCGACTCAGCCGCCAAGGAGCAGAGAAGGGCATCGTGCTCGACGTCGCACTCTGGACCGTCCCGCTCGGAATCGTCGGAGGGCGGCTTTATCACGTCGTCACACACCCGAACGACTACTTCTTCCCCGGCGCCGACCTCTGGAAAGTACTGTTCGTCTGGGAAGGCGGGCTTGCGATCTTCGGCGCCATCATCGCGGGGAGCATCGGCGCATACATCGCCTGTCGAAGGAGGGGCCTTCGGTTCTGGGCGTTCACCGACGCCCTCGTCCCGGGTCTTCTCTTCGCCCAGGCGTTCGGCCGGTTCGGCAACTACTTCAACCACGAGCTCTACGGCGGGCCAACCACGCTGCCCTGGGGTCTTCAGATCGAGGCGACAAACGCCGCATTCCCCCCCGGCCTGCCACCGGGCACCCTGTTCCACCCCCTGTTCCTCTACGAGATGATCTGGAACATCGCCGGCGCGTTCCTGATCATCTATCTCGAACGCCGCCTCCGACTGCACTCCGGCCGAACCGTCGCGCTGTACTTCATCTGGTACGGAATCGGGCGAGCGTTCTTCGAATCCCTTCGCCTCGACCCGACCGAATTTGTCTTCGCCGGCCTGAAAGCCAACGTGATCGCCGCCCTCCTCTTGGCAGTGGTCGGTGTCGTGCTGTTCACTGTCCAGACCAGGCGGCACCTGCCGAACCCCGGAAGCCCCTACGTTTCAGGCAGGGCCTCGAAACTGTCGCAGCTTCTCTCCGGCAACGAGGCGAACGGTGACGCAGACCTGTCGATCAGGGAGTTGTCAGGGCGGCCGCCAGAGCGTCCAGGGCCCCAGGAATGATGGCGTAATAGGCCCACACGCCGCGTTTGTCGCGGCTGAGAATGCCCGCGTCGACGAGGACCTTCAGGTGATGCGATACGGTCGGCTGGCTGAGGCCGAGGGGTTCGATGAGGTCGCAGACGCAGGCTTCCTGACCATCGTGTGCGGCCACCATCGAGACCAGGCGGAGCCGGGCCGGATCGGCGAGAGCCTTCAGGGTCTTCGCGAGCGTTTCCGCGTCGTGGGCGCCGAGCGGTTCCCGGGTGATGGGCGCGCAGCAGGCCGTGACATCGGTAAGGGGGAGCAGTGTGGCGACGGGCATGGCACCAGTCTGACAAAGACATTGACAGTTGTCGATGTCTTGATCCAGAATCTAGGCATCGATGTTCGTCTATGTCTGGAGTGGTGATGGCCGAGAAGCCGACGGTGTTGTTCGTGTGTGTCCATAACGCTGGTAGGTCCCAGATGGCTGCGGGGTTCATGAAGGAGCTCTCCGGGGGGCGGGTCGAGGTGCTTTCCGGTGGCTCGGAACCGGGAGACCAGATCAATCCGGTCGCGGTTGCCGTGATGGCCGAGGAGGGCATCGATATCACGGGCAATGTGCCCCAGCTGCTGACGACGGGCCAGGTGCGCGAATCCGATGTCGTGATCACGATGGGCTGTGGTGATGTCTGCCCGATCTTCCCCGGCAAGCGCTATGAGGACTGGGAACTCACCGATCCGGCCGGGAAGAGCATCGATGAGGTACGGCCGATCCGTGACGACATCCGGGCCCGTATCGAAGCGCTCCTGTCGGAGTTGCTCCCCGCCGAGACCGAGGAGATGCTTTCGTGACGATGGCACTGACGGTGCCGGCGAGACGCGAAGCGTCCCGCCTCGCCGGACTCCCCGTGGTCGTGATCGGCGCGGGGCCGGTGGGCCTTGCTGCAGCCGCGCACCTGCTCGAGAGGGGCGTGGAGGTCCTGATTCTGGAAGCCGGCGAAGCCGCTGGTGCCGGAGTGTCGTCCTGGGGTCATGTGCGACTTTTTTCGCCGTGGTCTGAGGTGGTCGATCCGGCCGCCGCCCGGCTCCTCGATGCGGCAGGCTGGGATGCCCCCGAAGCGAGGAGGCTGCCGTTGGGGTCTGAGGTCGTGCGCGACTACCTGCTTCCCCTCGCCGGAACACCCGCGCTCTCCCCGGTGCTGCGATATTCATCGAGAGTGACAGCGGTGTCCCGGCAGGGTATGGACAAAACTCGCTCCATGGGCCGCGCCGATACTCCTTTCCTCCTTCGAATCTCCACGCCAACTGCTGACGAGACCCTTTTGGCGCGAGCGGTCATCGATACGTCGGGAACCCTCTCGAACGCGAATGGGCTCCTCGCCTCCGGCTGGAACCCCACCGCAGACGGGGCACTGTGGTTGGCGAACGCGATGCCTGATGTGCTCGGTACGGAACGGGCCAGGTTCGCGGGGCGCCGTGTCGTGGTCGTCGGCGCAGGGCATTCGGCCGCGAATACCCTCCTGGCTCTGGCGAAGTTGAAAGAAACGGAGCCAGAAACCGAGATCGTGTGGGTGATCCGAAATGCGACCCCCGTGCGGGTCTTCGGAGAGGCAACAGACGAATTGGCCGCCCGCGGGCAACTCGGTGACAACACTCATTCTCTTGTTCGTCGCGGCGTTGTTGAACTCGTCGATCTGTTCGAGATCGACGACGCCCACCCCGACGAGGAGGGTGTTCGGCTGACAGGGCGCCGATACGGGAACCCGTTCGAGCTTCGTGGCGACATCGTCGTAGCAGCGACCGGGTTCCGGCCGGACCTTTCGATCTTGCGCGAGATACGCCTGTCGCTGGATGACATCGTCGAAGCTCCTCGCCAGTTGGCGCCGTTGATCGACCCCAACCTTCATTCCTGTGGAACTGTTCCTCCGCACGGGGTCGCAGAGCTGACGCAACCGGAGCCGAACTTCTTCATTGCAGGGATGAAGTCGTACGGGCGCGCCCCGACTTTCTTGATGCTGACCGGCTACGAGCAGGTTCGATCCATTGCCGACGAACTCGCAGGCGACCCTGATGCGGCTCGTGTCGTGCAGCTCATCCTCCCCGAGACCGGTGTCTGCTCCTCCGGGCCCGGTGACGGAGGGTCCTGTTGCTCATGAGAAATGTCAGATCCGGATGTAGGCCCATCTGTTGAATTGTCGTTCGGCCAGGAATGCCACAGCAGACGGCACCGTTTCGATACCGGGTTGCAGTTCGTTTGGGCGAACGGGTGCGCTGGCCATGAAGAGGTGCTGGGGGGGATGGCGGCGTTGAGCTGGGCTGTGGTGGGCGCTGGATGGAAGCCCTCCGGCGTGTCTGTCGCCGTGAATGTTCAGATGCGGGGCGTCGATCTATTTCGTCAGGAGTCGCCCGAAGAAGCCTTTCGATTTCGACGGTTCCTTCTCGTGCCCGGGGCACCGATCCGCTCGTGGAACAGCGCGCATAACCTGATCGACGTGTTGACCGCAGCCCGCCCAAGTCGTCTTCCCGCAGACACGGCACTTCACAGCTCTACACATGAACGCTCCTTCGATCTCAGGTCCACGGAGTGAACCTTTCAAAATAAATATACCCCAGGGGGTATTATGTTGTTATGAGAACAATCATTGTCGGGGGAGTCGCCGGAGGAATGTCCGCGGCGACCCGCCTCCGCCGGCTCGACGAGCAGCGACACATCATGGTGCTCGAGCGTGGCAGCTATGTGTCATTCGCCAACTGCGGCCTGCCCTACCACGTCGGCGGCGTCATCGAGGATCGCTCGGCACTTCTGTTACAGACACCAAAATCCCTCGCCGCGCGGTTCGCCCTCGACGTGCGGGTGCGTCACGAAGTCATCGCCATTGATCCTGCCACTCAGACCGTCACGATTCGCGATCTCGATGCGGGAATGGAGTTCGAGGCCAGTTACGACACGCTGGTTCTTGCCGGCGGGTCGTCAGCCGGTGTCGGTCCGACAGCGGGCATACTCCCCACGCACACCCTCCGAAGCGTCGACGACGTCGATCGTGTGCTTGAGATCCTAGGTTCCGTCGACGGGCCCGCGCGGGTCACGGTGATCGGTGCCGGCTACATCGGTCTTGAGGCGGTCGAAAATCTCCTTGCACGGGGAGCGCTCGTGACCCTCGTGCAACGCGGCCCCCAGATCCTGTCGCCCCTCGACCCCGAGATGGTGACACCCGTCGAACGGGTCCTCCGCGACCACGGCGTCGACCTCCGACTGAACACCACGGTGACGGGCGCCCGACCGGGCATCGCCGTGCTGTCCGACGGAACCGAGGTACCCACCGATCTGGTGATTGAGGCAAGCGGCGTTCATCCAGAGTCCGGCTTAGCCCGCGGTGCGGGGCTCACGATCGGGCCGACTGGTGGAATCTCAGTCGACGCACGCCAGCGCACGAGCGACGCATCGATCTACGCGGTGGGCGACGGCGTCGAGAAGATCGATGCTCTCGACCACACTCCCGCCCTGATCACCATGGCCGGGCTAGCGAACCGGCACGGCCGTGCGGCAGCCGACGCGATCGCCGGCGTCCTCGACGCAGAGGCGGCGTCGGCTCTCGGCACAGGGATCGTCGGTGTTCTCGGGTTGACGATCGCGACTGTCGGCTGGAGCGAGAAGCGTCTCCGCGCGGCCGGTCGAGAGCGCACAGTGATCCACACGCATCCCTCATCCCATGCCGGTTACTACCCGGGCGCGAAGCAGATGGCGGTTAAGCTCCTCGTCGACCCGGCAGACGACCGTATCCTCGGGGCCCAGATTGTCGGAGAAGACGGCGTCGACAAGAGAATCGACGTCATCGCGACCGCCATGACCGGCGGCATCACCGCCTCGGGGCTCTCGCGCCTCGAGTTGGCCTACGCACCCCAATACGGATCAGCGAAAGACCCCATCAATCTCGCCGGATACGTCGCTGACAACGTGCGTGCGGGCACCACCCGCACTACCCAATGGCACAAGCTCCGCGCACGCCAGGAATCCGGGGACACCCTGATCGACGTTCGGAGCGCAACCGAATTCGCGTCAGGAGCGATTCCGGGCGCCATCAACATTCCCCTCGACGAGCTCCGCGCCCGTCACGCCGAACTTCCTGACGGCCCGCTCATCGTGCACTGCCAGGTGGGCCAACGCGGCCACACCGCCTCTCGCCTCCTCACCCAGCTCGGTCACGACGTCACCAATCTCGATGGCGGATACCTGACCTGGAAAGCCGGAACCACCTCAACCAGCCCTGCTTGCCTCACGAAAGAAACACGATGAACCAGATCACCGTCGACCAACTCGCCAGACTAAGAGCCCCCATGCTCCTCGACGTTCGAGAGCCCGACGAATACGCGACCGGGCACGCACCGGGCGCCGTGAATATTCCCCTCTCGGAGCTCATCGACCACGTCGGCGACATCCCCGTCGGTAGACCCGTGCACGTCATCTGCCAATCCGGTCGGCGCAGCGCCCAAGCAACGGCGCTTCTCACTGACCTTGGCATCGATGCGATCAACGTCGAAGGCGGCACCACGGCATGGATTCAGAACGGCCACAACGTAGAAACGAACCAGTCGTGACCCCAGATCCGAAAGACACGAACGGCGGCCACCGCGACGACGTCGCCGTGCGGAAGATCGCCAACCGTCTCAAGCGGGCGCAGGGCCAACTCGCTGCCGTCATCACAGCCGTAGAAACTGGCGCAGACTGCCGCGACGTCGTCACCCAACTCGCCGCCGTTTCCAGCGCCCTCGACCGAGCCGGTTTCGCGATCGTCTCTACCGCGATGCGCCAGTGCATCACTGACGAACCGGCCGACCGGAAGGACGCCGCCCGCAGCTCGCTGACGGTAGAAGAACTCGAAAAGCTCTTTCTCACCCTCGCCTGACAGTCGCTACGCGAGCTCGCCGACGACGCCGAGTTCGTGAGTTGTGGTCGCGACGGGTTTGCCGGCTCAGACAAGCGTGACAGTACGCATTCGGAATTCCACAGGGAATGGTCGTGGCATGGATGAAGCCTCTCAGCGAAGGCTCGATCCTCACACCAGTTCAGGCAACCAAACCGTGGGGCACGTCGCCCAGCCATCCACACCTTCAACAGTCCCATGTGGGCCGTGATCGAGGCGTGTTCGACTGGTCTTACCGAGCGGTTGCACGTGCGCACCAGTCCCGGCGGTGCATCCCGATTGCCCCGTGCGAAGCACCGGGTGTGAGTATGCGTATGCATTCTGTTGCTGAGCGGGAAACGAGGGGAAAAGTAAGGCTTTCCTTAGTGGCATGCATACGTATACGGTAAGCGCATGTCAACTTTTAGAAAGCGTGTTTTAGCCTTCATAGTAATGGGCACCGTTGGCGCACTCGCCATCACCGGATGCAGCGCGGGCAGCCGCACCGGCAATGCGAATGCGACCAAGGTCACTTGTGACTACACAACACCCAGTTCGGCCACGACAGTCAACGTTCTGGCGTACAACTCGTCCGCTATCGACCCCTTCACGAACACCATGGTGTCCAGTTGCACCAAAGGCAATGTCACAGTGAAACACGATCCCATCGACTTCGGCGGCCAAGTCACCAAGACGACTGCGACCCTCGCGGGCGATTCGGGCTCCTATGACATCATCGAGACGTACGGCTTCGTGATTCCCAGCCTGGCGACCGACAAGAAACTCATGCCGCTCGACGATCTCTACAAGAAGTACGCGAGCGACTACGGTCTCGACAAGATCAGTGCGTCCCTGCAAAAAGGCATGTCCTTCGACGGAAAGCTCTATGCCCTCCCGATGCAGACACAGATGTATGTGATGGCCTACCGCAAAGACATCTTCGCGAAGCTCGGCCTGAAGATTCCGACAACGTTTGCCGAGATGATCACGGCAGCCGACGCGATCAAGGCCGCCGGCCTCATGCAGTATCCGATCGCCCTCCCGTGGCTCGCGACGGCAGACGTCTCGACGAGTTACGAAGCTGCCATGAACTCCCTGGGCTCCGACTTCGTCACCTCTGACGGAAAAGTCACCCTGAACACTCCTGAGGGCAAACAGGCTCTGGAGGCATTGAAGTCGCTTCAGCCATACATGGATCCGCAGGTGACCACCTTCGACCAGCCCAAGGTGCAGCAGCAGATGTACAACAACACTGCCGCGATGTCGATCATGTTCTCGGGTCGTATGAACGACCTCACCCTCGACAAGAACAGCACGTTGTCGACGTCGTTTGCCTTTGCGTCTCCGCCCAAGGTCACCGACAGTTCCAAATATGCCTACGACCGCCTGTCGATCGACGGATGGTCGATTCCTGCCAACACCAAACTCGACCCCGACATGCTCTTCGTGATGATGGCATCGTCCGTCAATGAGGATGCGTCGAAGGCGTCGGTACCGGCGGCCTACCCGGCGCGCGAAGGGATGGTGACGGCCGACAATTCTCCTTACGGTCAGGCCGCGAACGATTCGATTGCGGCCGCGATGCCGCCTGTCGTTGCGGCGGACCTGGCCGCGGTGACCACCAAGATCCGTCCGATCCTGGTGCAGGTGTTGACGGGCGCTGTTTCCGTCGATGACGGTCTGACGCAGATGCAAGCCGCCGGCGAGTCTGCCGCCGGCTGAATTTCCGCAGCACTATCCAACAATCCATCGCCGCGGCCTGGACCCAGTCCAGGCCGCGGCCTGTCAGTGGAGATGAACAGATGAAGAGGCGTGAATTCTGGTTGCTCTTTGCACCGAGTTTCTTGGTGATGGGCGGGCTTCTCGTCATCCCGCTTATCCGCACGATCCAGTGGAGCGTCGAGAACGTGCGCTACGGCACACCCGGCACTTTTGTCGGGTTCGACAACTACGTCACGGCGCTCACCGACCCGAGGTTCGGCAGGGCAGTTCTCTTCACGGTCACGGTGACCGTGATTACGACAGCGATTCTGCTGGTGCTGGGCTACGTCATCGCGACCGGGATCGACAGGCTCACGAAGTCGCGCCCGATCGTACTGGGGCTGCTGCTTGTCTCGTACGTGCTACCCAACCTCGTTGGCGCCGTCGCCTTCTCCTGGCTGTTCGATGACAACTTCGGCGGTCTGGTCAACCGATTCATCGGTCTGATGGGCGGAGGGGAGGTGCTGTGGTTCACCGACCAGGTGCCCAATGCGATCCTCATCATCGCGAACACCGTGTGGCACATGCTTCCGTTCGCGATGCTCATCATTCTCGCCGGCCTACAGGGCGTGCCGCTTGAGCTGCGGGAGTCGGCGAACATCGATGGGGCGTCGCCCCTGCAGACTCACATCAGTGTGATCATCCCGACGATCCGAGGTGTGCTCGGTTTCGTGACGCTCATCTCGATCATGGACGTGTTGCGCATGTTCGACAACCTGATCCCCCTCTCGCCGCAGGCGGAAGCCATCGGAAACGAGTCGATCATGCTCTATGTCTACTCTGTGGCGTTCGCCAATGGCGCGCAGGAGCTCGGCCTGGGAAGCGCGATCAACGTACTCACCATCATCCTCATCCTCATCATGTTGATTCCCTTCATCAGGGGGATCTTCAAGGAAGCGAAGGCTCTACGATGACGCTCAACTCCAGAACACTCCCTGCGCGAACGATTGCTCCCGCGCCCGGGAGAGGCGCAGCGAGGAGGCCGAAGAACCGGGCCAGGCGCAGGCCGCCGATCATCACGGGCACCTTGCTCGGCCTGTTCTGTCTGCTGACCCTGAGTCCGATCATCTGGATGACGCTCTCCGTCACGAAACCGACCAACGTCGCGTTCGCGAACCCGCCCGTCTTCGGGGGCTACCAGCCCACCCTGCAGGCCTTCGTTGACCTGTGGGAGACCACCTACTTCGCCGACTACCTCACCAACACGCTTGTCGTGGCTGTCGTCTCGACGGTCATCGCTCTGGTGATCGGCATCCCTGCCGCCTACGCTCTGTCGCGGTTCCCGAACTACGTGTCAGCCTTGCTCCTCGTACTCGCACTCATTTTTCGGGCGCTGCCGCGCTTCGCCGTGGTGCTGCCGATGTACGACATCAGCCGGTCGCTTGGCATCTACGACACCACCTTCGCGTTGGCCATAGCGCTGGTCGCGATTAACCAGCCGTTCACGATCTGGCTTCTCCGAAACTTCTTCGCGGACATTCCGCGAGAGCTCGACGAGGCCGCGATGCTCGATGGTTGTACGCGCATCGGAGTCCTGCGCCGCGTCATGATTCCGCTGATGGGCCCCGGCATCATCACGGCCGGTATCTTCGTGTTCCTCTTCGCCTTTCAGGAATACCTCACCGCCCTGGTGCTCACAGACACCTCCTCGAAGACCGTTCCCGTATTCATCGCTACGCAACTCGGACAAACCCTCCCGATGCTGCAACAGTCGGGTGCGGCCGCACTACTGTTGACGATCCCGGTGATCTTCATCGCGCTCGTCGCCCAGAAATACCTCGTCGCAGGGCTCAGCGATGGTGCAGTCAAGGGGTGAGATGAGGCCGCTCGTTCTTCTGCCGGGCATGAACTGCACGGATGATCTCTGGGCTGATTGCGGGCTCGGTGATGTTCTGGCACCCGCGCTCGACGAGCGATCCGTCAGTGCACAAGTCGATCGACTGCTCGCCGAGCTTCCGCCGATTTTCGTCCTCTGCGGGTTGTCCCTGGGCGCCATCGTCGCCATGGCGCTTGCTGCGGAGGCACCCGGGCGCGTCGAGCGTCTGTGCCTTATATCGACCAACGCGAAGGCTCCGACGCCAGCGCAACACGAGTCTTGGAGGGCCTGGGCAGAGAGAATCAGCGCTGGCGAGACTCCCGCAGAACTTCAGGATGAAATCTTGCCCGCGCTCCTGTCGGCCGATGCGCTCGCCCATCACCCCGACCTCGTTCGGAGGACTCGTCAGATGGGAGCGGCAACGAGTGCATCTACTCTCGACGCTCAGCTCGCGATGCAGGGCACGCGCGTCGACCTGCGGCCGACATTGCGAGGAATTCGGATCCCGACGCTCGTCATCTCAGGAATTCGCGACGCGATCTGTCCACCCGAATTCCATCATGAGATTGTGGCCGAGATGCCGAATGCACGGCTCGCGAACGTCGACGGTGGACACCTCCTGCCCCTCGAACGAGCGAATGTGATTGGCGAGGCCATACGGGCATGGCACACAAGCGAGCCCTGGCTCACGAACGCGCCGCGCCGCACCTAGTTTCTCGGAGTCAGCAGACCGATCAGATGCGTCATTAGCGAGGCCGCGAGGTTGTACACGACCAGCTGCGCTCCTTGCTCAAAAGCGGCATTCGCGGCCTCGACGCTGCTCACGATATCCATTCGGAGAACACCGCCTGATGAAATGGCCGTGTTCACGCATTTGATAGCCTCGGCGACGGGGAGGTCATGGGTACCGGATGATGCAGCCAGGTCTGCAGGGCCGATCATCACGCCGTCGAGTCCCGACGTTGCCACGATGGCGTCTGCCTCGGCTACCGCGGCGGGCGATTCGATCATGCCGATGACGAGTGTGTTCGCGTGGTACCAGTCACGGTGGCCGGTCGGGTCGGTTTCACCGAACCGACCGGCACGACTGTACGTCGCGAAGCCCCGCGTGCCGATCGGGGGGTAGTGGGCAGCAGCGACCAGCGCCTCAGCGTCCGCGGCATTGTCGACATGGGGTCCGACGATGCCTTCGGCGCCCTGGTCGAGCGCGCGCAGAATCATGCCGGGATCGTTTTCGCCGACTCGGACCACAACCGGAACACGGTGGATGGCGGCCACAGCAATGTGTTGACGCAGCGCTACGACGTCGGCGGGCCCGTGCTCACAGTCGACGAGCACAAAGTCGAACCCGGCGACTGCTGCCATCTCGACGAGTTCCTCCGCGGGAATCCTCACCAGCACTCCGAGAAGACGCTCGCCCGACTCGGCTCGCGCTCGAAGAGACCCCGATGTCATGCGACCATTCCCGCTGAGAGGTCGATGTCAGCGCCGGACAGCCCGGGCATACCGAGCATGGCGACCACGGCGCGGCCGACTTCTTCCTCCGTCACCATCCGACCGAGCGCCGATCGCGAGACGAACGACGCTTCTGCCTCGGCGATCGACGTTCCGGCACGGTCGGCTTCGAGCCGGAAGTTGCGTTGCATGCGCGGCCCCTCCACGGGCCCGGGCGACAACGTATTCACGTTGACGCCGGCCGGTCCCATTTCAAAGGCGAGTGTAGATGTCAGCCCGATCACGGCCATCTTGGAGGCGCAGTAGGGAGTGCGGAACGGGAGAGGCCGCTTGCCCGAGACCGAGGCGAGATTGATGACGTCTCCGGCACCCCGTTCGACCATGGGAGGGAGGAACGCCTTGCAGAGCAAGAAGATCCCGCGCACATTGGCAGCGAAGACTGCATCCCACTCTTCGACCGAGATGTCGATGAGTGAGGCCACGGGCCCGGGCACGCCGGCGTTGTTGACCAGGATCGACACGGGCGTGTCGGCAAGACTCATCGCCAGCTGGTCGACCGACTCGGAATCCGTCACGTCACACGAGAGGGCTCGGGTGCGGTCTCCGAGCCGGTCGACGACGCTGACAAGCTTCGCGGTGTCACGGCCGACGACGACGACGTCAGCGCCAGCAGAGTGCAAGGCGGTGGCGATGGCTGCACCGAGGCCGCTTCCGCCTCCGGTCACAAGGGCTGTTCGGCCAGCGAGCGCGCTCACTGTACGCGCTCTCGTGAAGCGAGGTTCTCCTCGATCCATGGGAAGGTCCGGCCGTTATGGATCCAGGCTCGTGCGTCTCCCGACCGGGCGTGGCCCTCGAACAGTTCAACCCGCGCGGCACGGCCGCACACTTCGCCGAGCATCCCTGACGAGGCGGGGTCGGTGATCTGCTGGTACGTGACCGTGCGAAGGTATTTGCCTACCCACAACCCGCCGGTGTAGCGGGCCGCGCCGAGGGTCGGCAGCACATGATTCGTGCCGATGACTTTGTCTCCGTATGACACACAGGTGTTCTCGCCGAGGAACAGAGCCCCGTAGTCATGCATCTTCGCCAAGGCGAGCCGCGGCTCCTCCGTGAAGATCTGCACGTGCTCGAAGGCGAACGAGTCAGCAAGAGCGTAGGCCTCGTCGATGTCGTCGACGACAATGACCTGGCCCCAATCGCGCCAGGCCGGCTCGGCATAGTCCCTCGTCGACATGCTTGGCAGCAACTGCTCGATGTGCGCCATCACCTGTTCGCCGAGAGTCTGTGACGTCGTGATCAGAACGGCCGGTGACTCCGGGCCATGCTCCGCTTGCGAAAGCAGGTCGACGGCGGTGAGGAAGGGATCTGCCTCACCGTCAGCCACGATCATGATCTCGGTCGGGCCGGCGAACAGATCGATGCCGACCTCACCGAACAACTGGCGCTTGGCCTCGGCCACGTACGCGTTCCCTGGGCCGGCGATCATATTGACGGGCTGCATCGTTTCGGTTCCGACGGCCATCGCCGTCACCGCTTGCACGCCGCCGAGCACGTAGATCTCGTCGGCACCGGCGAGCTTCATCGCGGCGACAGTGGCGGCGGGAATCTCCCCGCGGATGGGCGGAGTGCAAGCGACCACACGGGGCACGCCAGCGATCTTCGCGGTGATGATCGTCATGTGCGCAGAAGCAGTGAGCGGGTATTTGCCGCCGGGGATGTATGCGCCGACGGCCTGGACGGGCACGTGCTTCTGCCCGAGGAAGACGCCCGGGAGCGTCTCGACCTCGATGTCGACCAGCGAGTCTCGCTGAGCCTGCGCGAAGGCACTCACCTGCTTCTGAACGAATTCGATGTCGGCTATCACCTGGGGATCGAGACTGGCGATTATCGCCTCGATGTGAGCATCGTCGAGGCGGAACGCCTCTGGCGACCACGAGTCGAACTGTTGCGAGTACCGACGAACGGCGTCGTCGCCGTCTTCGCGAATGGTGGCGATGATGGATTTCACCCGCTCAGCCACGTCGCTCTGAGCACTGTCGGTGAACAATTTCGTCGGAGCGCTCTTCAGGTACACAACCATTGCTGATTTCCTTTCGCCATGCATACGTATGCTGCCATTATGCTTTCGTATGCACGGAGGGTCAACCCTCCATCGACTTTGAGGGAAAGAAATGGCCATCACCAGCCGGGATGTTGCGCGACTAGCCGGCGTTTCGCAGCCCACGGTCTCCCGGGCTCTTCGTGACGACCCTCGTGTCTCCGAGGCGACGAAGGCCAAGGTACGGGCTGCAGCCGAACAGCTGGGCTATGTACCCAGCGAAGCGGGCCGAGCCCTCTCCTCCGGCCGTACCCGTCGCATCGGCCTTCTCATCACCGATATCGAGAATCAGTTCTACACTCACATCATTGCGCCGGTTCACCTCCAGCTGGAACGGCTCGGCTATCAGCTCATGCTTCACACGGAGACGGCAGATAACGACACGATCGTCGAGCGGCTGATCGCAAACGGCCTCGACGGGGTGATCCTCGCAACGACGACCGTGGATTCCGTCGTACCGCTGCGCCTGCGCGACCATGGTCTGCCGTTTGTCTATTTCAACCGGACGACATCCTTCGTCGACGCCGACGCGACCGTAGTGGAGCCAACGGCCGGGTTCGAAGCGGCCGCCTCTCGGGCTGTCGCTCTCGGGCACACTCGAATCGGTGCTGTACTCGGCCCGAGCAACACGAGCACGGCGCAGTCCCGTGAGGTGGCCCTTCGCGCGGCCCTGGCGACAAACGGCCTCAGTCTCAGTCCGGATGACATCAGGCGCGGGCCATTCGATACACGCACGGGAGACGAGGCGACAACCTCGCTGCTCAGCCAGCCGTCGCCCCCCACTCTCCTCTTCTGCGCCAACGACGTCGTGGCCTACGGGGCACTGAACGCTGCGAGCCGACGGGGCGTTTCGGTTCCCGGTGACCTGTCAATCGTCGGCTTCGATGATCTGCCAGCGGCCTCCTGGCCGATCATCGAGCTCTCGACAATCGCCTACGATCTCACCGCAATGGCTGGCGAGGCAGCTCGGCTGATCACCCGCCGCATCGAACAGCCCGATGCCTCCGTGCTCCATGTCGAATATGAGACGTCCTTTGTCGAACGTCGAACGCTCTCGTCGGCCCCACTCTCGGACTGATCTCCGGTTGCCGAGCTGGTCTCCTTGCATTCACTCGTGCATACGTATACGCTGCCAAATATCCACGGCCCGTGACGCATCAGTGCAACGGGCCACGACAAAGAAGGAGCGCAAGCGTGCCTCTCGATCCGGTCGCTTATCAACCGTATGCCGACCCCGACGATTTCATCCGCGAGGTCACAGACCTCATCTGGGTTGATCGCTCGATCAGCTTCATCCGTGAAAACTACGAACCCGACTCCATCGTGCATGGGGGCTATGGAACGATCGATAATCGCGCAGAGGTCATTTACGGCACTCTGATGCGCATCTCGGCCACGCCCGACCGAACAGGCCAAGCCGAAGATGTGATCTGGGAAGCCCGGGGCGACGATGCCTTTCTCAGCTCACATCTCGTTCTCTCCGGCCACCTGCAAGCTCCTGAAGTCAGCCGCACCATCGCGAACTGCCTCTATCGTCGAGGGCGCATGGTCGAGGAGTGGGTCGTGCGTGACACACTGGCCGGCGCCCTGGAACGGGGGGACGACCTCGACGCGCTCGCCCGCGCTCAGGCGTTCCGGGGTTACGCGGGATCCTGGCTGGAACCGGCCCCCATCGACCCGATCGTCTGTGGCGATTCCGGCCCTCGACCGGATGATTTCCGTTCCGAAGTGCAATCGGTACTCGAAATGATCCAGACTGTCTGGAACGAACGCGACCTTCAGAGGGTCGAGTCGTTCTTCAACCGCGACCTGGTGCTGCAGACCGTCGGCAACCGAACGATCATCCGCCCCGAAGGATACCGGCGCGCACTGCTTCGCTTCCTCGAGGCATTCCCGGCGGGAGAGTTCGAAGTCCGCGACATACAGACGAACTACGACGTGCGCTACGCCGGTCTCCGGGTCGCCGTCACCTGGAAGTTCGTCGGTGCCTACAACGGTCAGCCGAACTACGGGCCGACCACCAACAAATCCGTCGACGTTCTGGGCATGTCGCAGTTCACCTTCCACAAAGGCGCCCTCGCTAAAGAGGTGCGCCTCTGGGATGACATCGCACTAAGGGCCCAGATCGCTGGAATGCGCGGCGACGAGCCTACCGGGCCCACCAACATCTACTGACAGTCTCAGCACGGAAAGAAGCAAACTCATGAGCATCGACGTCATCATCGATCACGCAGAAGTGGAACGACGCACCATCCGCAAGAGCGACTGGGTTGCCTGCAACTCAGCGTTCATCGACTGCCGCACACCGGGGTCGGACCGAAAGGAGAATTACGCCTTCATCGGGGCCGGCGTCTCCCAGAACGCAAGTCAGGTCGTCAACCTGACCGAGAACCACGGCTTCAACACCGGCGCGGCCGGAATGCCCAACGGAATCTCCAACAATCTCCACCTCCACTTCACCGCCGAGGTCTTCATCAATCTGGGGGGCACGTTCCGTCTGCGCTGGGGTGTAGACGGCAAGCAGGGCGAGTATGTCAGCACTGACGGCGACATCGTCTCGATCCCCACCTGGATCTTTCGCGGTTTCACCAACGAGGGACCTGATGAGGCGATCCTCTATACCGTGCTCGGTCGCGATGCTCCCGGCGGCATCATCTGGGGCCCGTCTGTGCTCAAGGAGGCGGAGTCATATGGCCTGCACCTCACCGCCGACAACCGGCTGATCGATACCGTCGCCGGCGATGTCGTGCCTGAGAACGTTCCGCTGATCACGCCGATGCAGCAGCGTTACATCGACGAGCTGTCCACCTATTCAGTGGACGAACTGCGCACGCGCGTCGTGCAGCCGGGCGATCGCGTCTACAGCCGCAACGCCCTGCTGTGCGCGGCGCTTCCCGGCGGCGGTGCTGAACTCAGCCTGGCGATCGGCTACGGTATGACGCAAGACCGTCGCCAGGTGCCGCGCATTCACGAACCACACTCTTTCAACGTCGCTTGGATTCGCGCCGCCGCGGGCGAAGGGCTCCTGCGACACCGCCATGACAAGACCCAGGCGCTGCTCGTGAAATCGGGCCGGTGGGAGATCACGTTGAATGGCGACCCGACAACGACCGTGGAGCTCGGGTCGTCGGACTCGTTCTCGGTACCGGAAGGCAGCTGGCGCGAGTTCCGCTGCGTCGAAGGTGGCGATTCGGGCTTCGGCGAACTGCTCGTCATCAACGGCGGCGACGACCGCGTCTACCTGGACTGGGCACCGGAGGTCGTCGAGGCCGCCCGGCGCGCAGACTGGATGATCGATCCGAATGGATATCTCGCTCCGGTTGGAGTGATGGTGACCGCGACGGAAGACGACTGAGTCGAGAGGCTCTCACGCCTATTATGGTTTGGTCCCTCCGCGTTGCCGCGACCTCGCCCCAGATACGTCTGGGCGAGGTCGCGAGCAACGCTGAGAGTATCCGGGTCGCGTTGAAGGATGCCGTCGCCGCCGGCGCAGAACTCATCGTGCTCCCCGAACTTGCTACAAGCGGATACGTCTTCACCGATCGCGATGAGGCTGCCGAGGCCTCCATCACTCGAGACGATCCCCTCTGGTCCGAGCTCGCCGCGGTTCTGGCGCCGGGTGTCACTGCGGTCGTGGGCTATGCCGAACGCGCCGAACACCACCTCTACAACTCCGCCGCGGTGTTCACCAGCGATCAATGGATCGGTGACTACCGCAAATCGCACCTGTGGGGTGCGGAGGCCGGGCTTTTCGAGAAGGGAAGCATTGCCGGGGCGCTCTTCGAGGTGCCCTTCGGTCGGTTGGGTGTTGCGATCTGCTACGACAATGAATTTCCGGAGGTGCCTCGCAGGCTCGCGTTGGGCGGGGCCGACGTGCTGGCGCTTCCGGTGAACTGGCCGCGAGTGCCGCGGCCGAACGGTGAGCGGCCTCCGGAGATCATCCAGGCGATGGCTGCCGCGCGTTCCTCGCGGCTCGCCACGGTCATCGCAGACAGGGTCGGTACGGAGCGCGGCGTGGAGTGGACTGAGGGAACTGCGGTCATTGACAGCGGAGGCTGGGTGTCCGCCGTACCCGACGCATCCGGCTGCGCTGTGCAGACGCTCGTTCTTGGTGTTCGAGGCGACAAGTCCCTCCCTCCTCATAACGATCTCTTTGGAGACCGTCGACCTCACTTGTACTGAGATGTTGGAGCCGAGCGGTCAGCCTGCTTGAGAGCGCCCCACATGTTCGCCCACCGCAGTAAGCAACGTCGATTCGGCGAGCTCGGCAAGACGCTGGGTCGCGGGGGAGAGGTAGGCCCCCTCGCGCTGGGCCAGAGCGATGGTGTCGAAAAGCGGATCTGTGAACGGCGTCACCAGGATGCCTGGCGGGAATGTCGACGACTCGGCGATCGTTCGCGACACGATGGTATCCGCCGCACCCGCTGCGACCAGGCTCAAGGCGGTCTCGACGTGCTCGACCTCGATGGCGGGATCGATCGTGATGCCCTGAAGTCGGGCACGCTCGAGCAGCTGCCGACGAGTGGGATCCCTCCACCCCGCGTACGCGTCGTAGAGAACGAGCTTGGCTCGGGCCAGCTCCGCTATGTGCACGGGGCCATCGTTCGGTGAGCGCAGTGTTGAGGCGTAGAGCACCTCGTCGCGAAACAGGGGAGTGATGCGCAGGCCTGCCTCGTCGACCGGCAGCACGATCAAGCCCGCCTCGATCTCGTTTGCCGCAATCGACTCGGCTACGAGCGCCGAGTTGAGACCGACGAGTCGCACCTTCACGTTCGGGTACAGGAGGTGGAACCGCTGCACCAGGTCGGCCAGATCGTAGTAGGCGGCGTTGCGCAACACTCCGAAGGTGCAAATGCCGCCTTCAAGGGAATTGATGGCAGCGATGGTCTCCACGCCGTTCGATATAGCGCTGAGGGCCAGCTCGGCGTGCGACTGCAGGGCAATCGCCGCATCGGTGGGGGTGAGTCGGCGTGCACCTCGGGTGAAAAGTCGAACTCCCAGCTCTCGCTCGAGGCGGGCTATGAGCTCCGATACCGACGCTTGAGTCGAGTCGAGTTCGAGGGCAGCGGCGGTGAACGAGCCACACCGAATGGCGGCAAGAAAGGCAGTGAGCTGCGCGATCGTCATAACCAATGGTAAACCCGATGGCAAACATCGGATCCACCAGGCTTGTGCTGTAGCAGCAACGAAGCTTAGCTATTGGTCATGCGATACAGCCCCGCCCTCCTGCAGAGCCTCGAAGGCTCCTTTCATCACCTGAAGACTCCCCTCATCGACGCACCTGCCGCGCAGCGCGACCCCGCTGTCATCGCCACCGTCTCGTCGATGTTGGCCGACATCCAGAACCGCGGCATCGACGCGATCCTCGACTATGCTCGCAAGCTCGACAACTATCACGGCACTGACATCGAGCTCACCGCCGCGCACATCGCGACGAGCGGAGACCGGCTGCCTGCAGACCTCCGCGAGGCCATTGAGCTCGGATCCACGCGCACACAGGCCTTCGCGGCTGCACAACGATCTCATCTCTCCGATTTCGAGACCGAGCTCGTGCCGGGCCTTGTCACCGGCGCCCGCTACGTACCCGTCGCCCGAGTCGGCGCCTACCTTCCCGCCGGCCGCTTCCCCCTGACGGCCAGTGCCTTCATGACCGTCGGAGTCGCCAAGGCGGCTGGCGTGCCCACCGTGATCGCCTGTACGCCACCGCAACCGAACGGGGGCGCGAACGACGCTGTGGTGTACGCAGCGTACCTGTCGGGCGTCGACCGGGTGTTCGTGCTCGGCGGCGTCCAGGCGCTGGCGGCCATGGCCTACGGTCTGCTCGGGGAACTGCCCGTCGACATGCTGGTGGGGGCAGGCAACGCCTTCGTCGCGGAGGCGAAACGTCAGCTCTTCGGGTCTGTTGCGATCGATCTGCTGGCGGGCCCCTCCGAGGTCGCCGTCATCTCGGACGAGACGGCCGATCCCGAGATTGTTGCTGCTGACCTTCTGGGTCAGGCTGAGCATGGCCCGAATTCGCCAGCTGCCCTGGTCACCACCTCTGACAGTCACGGCCGGGCCGTGATCGACGCCGTCGACCGCCAGCTCGCCACGCTCGCCACGGAGCCGATAGCCGGCCCGGCGTGGCGCGACTACGGGGTTGTCACCGTGGCAGACAACCGCGAAACTGCGGTCGCCCTGATGGATGATCTCGCCCCGGAACACCTCGAAGTCCTGACCGCTGAAGACGACTGGTACCACGATGCCCTCCGCAACTACGGGTCGCTCTTTCTGGGTCACTGGAGCACCGTCGCATATTCTGACAAAGGCATGGCGGGGACGAATCACGTGCTTCCCACCGCTGGCGGCGCCAAGCACAGCGCCGGACTGTCGGTAGGGCGCTTTCTGAAACCTCTCACCTACCAGCGCGTCTCACGGGGGGCCACGCCTGATCTCGCCAACGCGGTACAGATCATCTCGGATTCTGAGGGCATGGCGGCGCACAGTGCCACGGCCACCATGCGTCTTGCCACGTACGGTGCCGAGGCAGCGCATTAGGACGGGGCACTTGGGGTGACCGAGAACAACATGATCATCCGTGAGACGATCGAGCCCGGCGCTCCGTTCCGCCCGAACAGAGATGCCTGGTGGCGTCAGGCGGCGGTCTATCAGGTCTATCCGCGCTCATTCGCCGATTCGAACGGTGACGGCATCGGTGACCTCGCCGGAGTGACCGAAAGGGTGCCCTATCTGAAGGCGCTGGGAATTGACGCCGTGTGGCTGAGCCCGTTCTACCCGTCGGCGCTCATCGATGGCGGGTACGACGTCGACGATCACCGCGCTGTCGACGCCAACCTCGGTACACTCAGCGACTTCGATGACATGGTGGCTGCGCTGCGTTCGAGTGGAATCCGCATCATCATCGACATCGTGCCGAATCACACCTCGAACCGACACAAGTGGTTTCGAGAGGCACTGGATTCGCCCCCGGGCTCCCTCGCGCGCGAGCGATATCTGTTCCGTGACGGTCTCGGCGAGCACGGACGGTTGCCTCCTGCCGACTGGACCTCCATTTTCGGCGGATCCGCGTGGACAGCCGCAGGTGATGGCCAATGGTACTTGCACTACTTCGCAGCGGAACAGCCCGACCTCAATTGGAAGAATCGTGAGGTTCGCGATGACTTCCTGCGCACTCTGAGGTTCTGGGCTGATCGGGGTGTCAATGGCTTTCGAATCGACGTCGCCCACGGCCTCGCGAAGGAACTGCCGTTAGAACTACCCTCTCAGGCCGAACTCGACGTCATGCCGAGGGACGGAACGCACCCCCTGTGGGATCGCGATGAAGTTCACGACATCTATGCAGAATGGCGCACAGTCTTCAACACGTACGACCCGCCGCGTACCGCTGTCGCGGAGGCATGGGTGGATCCATCGCGGCGTGTTCGTTACGCCCGTGCCGAGGGTCTCGGCCAAGCCTTCAACTTCGATCTTCTCGAGGCGGACTTCGAAGCCGAATCGTTCCGACGTATAGTGACATTCAATCTCGATCTTGCCGCCCAATCAGGTTCCTCTACGACCTGGGTGCTGTCGAACCACGACGTGGTGCGACACGCGACCCGTTATGGCCTCCCCCCGCTCGCGGGGCGGCCAGACAAACAGGGTCGCGAATGGCTGCTCAGCGGTGGGGAGGTACCCATTCTCGATTCCGAACTGGGCCTGCGGCGGGCCCTCGCCGCCACATTGTTCGAGCTCGCTCTGCCGGGCTCGTCGTACCTCTTTCAAGGTGAAGAGCTTGGTCTGCACGAAGTCGCCAGCCTGCCACCCGCGAGTCGGCAGGACCCCGTCTTCTATCGGAATCCGGGTGTCGATATCGGTCGCGACGGATGTCGGATACCGATGCCCTGGACTAGGTCAGGCCCGTCCTTCGGATTCAGTAGCCAGGCGGCTCACCTGCCGCAACCGGCGTCGTTCGGTCGGCTTTCGGTCGAAGTGCAGGGGAGTGACGCGGGTTCTACTCTTTCGCTCTACCGAAGTGCGCTTGCGCTACGGCAGCGGTTGCAGTGTGACGAGTCCCTCGAATGGCTGCAGACGAGCGCCGACGCAGTTCTGATGTTCCGGAGACAGAACGGCTGGACATCGGTCACGAACTTCGGTTCGTCGCCTGTGGTTCTGCCGGTGGGGGAGGTGCTCATTTCGAGCGCACCACTCGAACATGGCTTCCTCCCAGGCTCGACCACGGCCTGGCTGATCACGTCACTCTGAGTGAACAATTTGGGGTGGGCCCCGTCGGGCTCGAACCGACGAAGGCCCCTGAATTCGATGGGTCTTTCCAGTGATGGTGCGGAAGTCGCGTCTTAGGTGATCACCTGAGATGTGCATCGTTCATGCACGTTTGCGGGCATTTCGTGGGCGCGCCTATTTACTCCCGCCATCTGGTATGAATGGTTATACTCTAAGTATGAAGACGGCGATATCAGTTCCCAACGGTGACTTCGAGCGTTTCGAGCGTGTGGCCGACAAGCATGGTATGAACCGGTCGGAGTTCTACCGACTTGCTGCGCAACGGCTCGCCGACGAGTTGGAGGGCGCGTCGGAACTCTCTGCGATTGCGAATGCGGTCCTGGCTCGCACGGGGCAACCATCGGGTGACGGCTTGTTCCTGCGTGAGTCGCAGCGTGTGATGCGTGGTGGAACCGAATGGTGACGGCGCGCGGCGATGTCGTCTGGGTCGACTTCAGCACGCCGAGGGGGTCGGAACCGGCGAAAGTTCGGCCGGCGGTCGTGATTCAGGAAGACTGGCTCTTGGCAACGAGCATCGCCTCGGTGCAGGTCGTTCCACTGACCTCGAACATCGGACTTGAGGCGTTTCCCGGCAACGTTCTGCTTCCTGCAGAGGCGTCGGGGCTCGAGAAGGACTCCGTCGCCGTCGTCTCTCAGGTCGGGCCAGTCAGCCGCGAGTTCCTCGATCCCTATCCGGCGGGCCACGTTCCCTCATATTTACTCTCCGAGATCAGTTCAGGAATTCGACTCGTTCTTGGACTGTAGACCGGGCAGCGAAGCAGGGGTCGAAAGGATGTCGGTAGTTCTGGAACGGCCCTTCCCTGTCATCCCCAAGCTCCCACAGCCGTCCTGTCTTAGAAACCCCTAGAAACAGGAGGGAGACAGGCGTGATTGTAAGATGAATTTTTGAGACAAACCGCAACTGCGGATTCTCTGGACATTTCTCCACTGGTCACCGGCGGCGCAATATGCCTCGTTAAGGTTTACCTTTCTGGAACATTCGTCAGGACTGCTCTTGGCCCGAGCTCAATTGCCGGCGAGGAACGCGTAGCGGGCTTGGATGGCATCTTCGGTTTTCGGGAAGAATGTGGCGACACCGAAGTCGACGGCTTCAGCTTGAATCTTTTCAACGACGGGTCTGAAGCTGCGCTCGTACTCAGCAAAGTGGTCTGGATCTCGGATCGGGTTCAGCCGCCGACGTGGCCGCGCGCGAAGACGAACTGCGGGCGTACATCCTCGCCGATTTCACTCCCACGACGAGTGACGGCCAGGCTTGGACGGTGACCGTCGACACCTTGGGAAGCGGCTCGACCGAGGAACTGGGCACGGGCGTCTTCGGCTACATCACCGCCGTGGCGCACCTGGTGCCGCCGTCCGGTGCGGACGCGCGAACATCCGACCTCGGCAATACCGTCGTGGTCGACAAGGAGATCACGCACATCGTGCTGGTCTCTGTTCGGTCGGACTGGGCATCCGAAAGCCTGGGGAGCACGCGCGAGATCGGCACGATCCGCCTCGGCACTTTAACGGGTGTGGTCTCGTCGCTCACCGTGGATCTCGGTGACGGCAGCGCGTTCGCCGGGTTCGCAGGGATGGTGACGCTCGGAATCGACCATATTCGCGAGGGCGTTGACCACCAGCTGTTCCTGCTGACCCTGCTGCTGCCGGCGCCGCTGCTCGCTCTGGGCTCGGGCGACCCTCTGAGTCGCCTCGCCGGTCACCGCCCGGGTGGCCTGCGCTGGTCGGGTGTCGCTCCGCCTCGCCGTGCAGTGCGCCGGATCGCTGCCATCACGCTCTCGTTCACGGTCGGGCACTCGGTCACGCTCGCGCTCGGTGCTCTCGGCTTGCCGGTGCCGCAGCAGGCGGTCGAGGCGCCGATCGCGGTGAGCATCCTGGTCGCGGCGGCGCACGCGGTCCGCCCGATCTTCCCTAGGCGCGAGGCGCTCGTCGCCGGCGTCTTCGGGATGGTGCACGGCATGACGTTCTCGGCGACGCTCACTGAACTCGACCTCTCCGGTGGTCAGCTCGCGCTCAGCCTGCTCGGCTTCAACCTGGGAATCGAGCTGATGCAGCTCACCGTCGTGGCGCTCGTGCTGCCGCCGCTCATCCTGCTCGCCCGCACCCGCGCGTACCCGCCGCTCCGCGTCGCGGCCGCCTCCTTCGCCGGCATCGCCGCAGCGGGCTGGCTGCTCGCCCGGATCGGCCTGCCGAACGCCGTCGCAGATGTCGCGGAAGAGCTCGAGGGGGCCGCACCGTTCGTCGTGGTCGCACTGTCGCTGGCGGCGGTCGCGCTCACGCTCCTGGCCGTGCGACGCCGGAGGGGCGCTTCAGCTACGCGGCCAGGCCGTGCCGTCGAAGAGTTTGCGGGCCGTTCGCACGACGGTGCTCTGCACGACCTCGGCGAGCCTGCCGTCGTCGGCGACCTCCAGGCCCACCTCGAGACTGCCGGTTGGATGCCCGACTCGGTAGCGCCCGCCCCTCGCCGCCGAATCTCCTGAACCGTCCGCCACGAAGATGACGGTGCCCTCGGTGAGGGCGCCAGCGGCCACCGACATCGCGCCGAGCACGCCGATGGCCTCGTGCACGCGATGAGGGATGAAGGTTCGGGTGGACACCAGTTCGCCGTCCCGGCCTTCGGAGACGATGCTCATCTTCGGTACGGTACTCTCCGAGACGTCGCCGAGGCCCATGGCCGGCCCCGCCTCGAGCCGCACTGCCTCGATCCTCTGGCGCAACTGCTCGTCGGCCTCGAGTTCGGCCGGGGTCTCGTCGCCCACGACACCGAGATCGGAGGCCGCCAGCAGCACCACCGGCATCCCGGCATCGACGCAGCTGACCCGCAGGCCGCCGAACACGTCGGTGCGGTTGCCGGTGGGGAAGATCGATGAGCCGTCGCCCGGAAAGCCGAGGGCCACGGGCGCCGCGGGGAACGGGGCGCCCGACATCTCTTCGTCGCCGTCATAGGTGACTCTCCCATCCGGGGTCTGCACCTCGGCCACGACGATGTTCGGTGCGGGGTTCAGGCTCCGGATGCGCACGGTTGTCGTTTCGCCGGCCGCTTCGACGAGACCTCGTTCGAGGGCGAACGGACCCACTCCCGCGAGCAGGTTGCCGCAGGTCTGTGCGTCGCTCACGATCGGTCGGTCGGGAACGACCTGCAGAAAGAGGTACTCCACGTCGGCCTCTTCGTCGTCTTCGGCAGTCGGTGAGACAACGGCGACTTTGCTGGTGAGTGGATGCCCGCCGCCGAGCCCATCGATCTGACGGGCATCCGGTGAACCGAGCAGGCGAAGCAGCAGGTCATCGCGCTCACCCGGATCGGCCGGCAGGTCTTCGGCGAGGAAGTAGACGCCCTTCGACGAGCCGCCACGCAACAGCATGGCGCGCACGCCGTCGGAGCCCGCACTGTTGGATTTCACGCCGTCGGAGCCCGCGCGAGTGGCGGCGGTCACGGCGTCGACTCGCCGGGGAGCCGGTCGACGTACTCGACGCCGAGATCGGCGAGGAGGGTTCGGAGGCCATAGAGGTCGACACCCAGGGTGCCCGCGGCGAGCACGGAGCGCTTCTCCTCTTCGTTGGCCAGGCGGCGCCTGCTCGCCTCGGCGACGGTCGGGGCGGTCGACCGGGGCAGAATGAGTACCCCGTCATCGTCTGCGACGACGACGTCGCCGGGGTTGACGATGGCGCCGTCGACTACGACCGGCACGTTCACCGATCCGGGACTGGCCTTCACGGTGCCCTGTGAGTGCACGGCGCGCGACCAGACCGGAAAGCCCATCTCGCGGAGGGTTGCGATGTCGCGCACCCCGGCATCCATCACGAGGCCGACCACTCCCCGCGCACGGAGCGAGGTCGCCAGGAGGTCCCCGAACATCCCATCGGTCGAAACGGAGGTCGTGGTCACCACCAGAATGTCTCCCGGCTGGCAAATCTCGACCGCCGCATGGATCATCAGGTTGTCACCCGGCTGGCAGGAGACGGTGACCGCTGAGCCCGCCACGGCGCTTCCCGCCTGGCGGGCGACGACGTTCGGGCCGATCAGGCCGACGCGACCGGCTGCTTCGTGTGCGGTCGCGACTCCTGCGCCGGCGAGTTCGGCGATGACCGGGGGGTCGGCGCGGTCGATGGTTCGAACGATATAATTCTTCGCCATGTCAGTTCAGCTCCCCGGTCACCTGGGGGTAGATGCGCTGGTATGCCTCGGCGAAGGTGTGCACGGGCAGACCGAGGTTCGGCCCGCTGTTGCGCTTCGCCTGCACTCCGCGGCGTTTTCCGAGGTCGGTGTAGTAGTCGACGAGGTGACCCTGGGCGCCCAGTGAGTTCATCGCTGCGACCTTGGTCTCCCAGACCTCCGTGATGTCGAGCAGTACGTTCGGCACGAAGCCGCAGACCTCGCTCTGGTGCGGTTCGAAGGAGAACACCGGGGGAGCGCCGATGACCTCGCCCGGCCCGGTCACGCCAGGGGCCTGCGCCAGAACCCTGGCCGCGAGGGCGATCTCCGCTGCCTTAGGGTGGTCCATGTTGTAGGGGTCGGCCGCGGCATGGGTCAGCACGACGTCGGGCTGCACCGACCGGTAGAGATCGATCAGCTGCTGCATGAGTTCGTCGGTCTCGCGGAGGGGATAGTCGTTCGCATCGAAGAACTGCACCTCGGCACCGAGCAGGTCTGCGGCCTTCTGACCCTCTGCGCGGCGGATCTCCTTGATCTCCTCGAGGTTCTTACCGGCACGCCAGGCGCTGGCGGATTCGCCTCGCTCGCCGAAGCTCAAGCAGGCGATGACGGCGCGCTGGCCTCGAGAGTGTGCCAGTGCGATCGCGCCTCCAGCGCGCCAGACGAAGTCGCCCGGATGCGCGGTGACGACCAGAAGAGTGGATGGATTCGACATTGAGCCTCCTATCAGGTGGCACCACTGTGACATATTGTTTGCAGAATTGTCAACAATTATGACGCCGAACCAATGACCAAGAGAATGGCAGCATGAGTGAGCTCTCCGAAGTACACCAGAAGTTGCGCGGTGCGATCCTCCGGGGCGACTTCGCCCCCCGGCAGCGTCTCATTGAGGCCGAACTCACCGAAGACTTCGGCGCGAGCCGGTTCGTCATCCGTACCGCGCTGATCCAACTCGCCTCGGATGGCCTGGTCGAACTGCAACCCAATCGCGGAGCCCGGGTGCGCGAGATCTCGGCGCAAGAGGCGATCGAGATCACGGAGATCCGCAAGTCGGTCGAGGGGCTGGTCGCCGGGCGGGCGGCCCAAAACATCACCGATGAGGAGATCGTGGAACTGCGCCTCCTGGGCGAACAGATGTCGGAAGCGGTGGCGCACGGCGAACTGATGACCTACTCAGATCTGAACGCGATCATGCACGCCCGCGTGCGGGAACTCGGCCACCATGCGACCGCGAACAGAATCATCGAGCAACTCAACGGCCAGATGGTGCGGCACCAGTTCCGTCTGTCGCTGCTGCCGGGCCGGCCGTCGGTCTCGCTCCCGGAGCACCTCGCGATCATCGACGCGGTCTGCGCGCGGGATGCTGCTCGGGCTGAAGTGGTCATGGCGGATCACGTGGGCAGTATCATCCGCACCCTCCGCGCACTCTGACGGTGTAATAAATGGCCCCCCTCTGTGGCGACCCGCCGGTATAATTGGATTGGTAACAATCCCGTCAACGTAATTGACAACCATCGCCGTGAGCCCGTACAGTCCTGCAGATACGAACTCGGATTGCGCAACGGAGCGAAAGGACGGTCGATGACGACTGCAGCGATAATCGGTCTCGGTGAGGCCGGTGCGATCTACGCCAGGGGCCTGCGAGACAAGGGCTTCACCGTGCAGGGCTATGACCCGTTCCTCACGCTCGACGAGCCGGGAATCGCACAGAGTGCCGAGCTGGCCGAGGCCCTCCGGAACGCCGACGTCGTCGTGAGCCTGGTGGGGGCAAGGGCAGCGCTCAGCGTCGCTGAGCTCGCTGTCGAGGTCATGGCTCCGGATGCCGTCTTCGCCGACTTCAACACGGGCTCACCTGCGCTCAAGACGACGATCGGTGAACTCTGCACGGCCCGGGGCATCGCGTTCGCCGACGTCGCCGTGCTCGCTCCCGTTCCCCGGCACGGTGCGGAGACGCCGCTGATGGCCAGTGGAAGCGGGGCGGATCGCTTTCTCGAACTGCTCCGCCCAGTCGGTGCGCCACTGGAGTCCATCGCCGGCGCACCCGGCGATGCGGCGGCCCGCAAGCTCATCCGAAGCGTCTTCATGAAGGGTCTGGCGGCCGTCGTTCTCGAGTCTGTGAACGCCGCACGCCACGCAGGCTGCGAGGAGTGGCTGCGGGGTCAGATCATCGAGGAGCTCTCCGGCGACAATTCAGAACTCATCGATCGGCTGCTCACCGGCTCGGTGCAGCACGCCGGTCGGCGCGTGCACGAAGTGGAAGACGCCCACGACTATCTGGTCGCGCTCGGCCAGCCCAGCTGGGCCACCGATGCGGCACACGAATGGCTCAGCAGTTTTCTGAAAGAAGAGGTGACCGCAGCATGAAGATCTCGGTGGAGAACCTGACCCTGAGCTACGGCGACTCGGTCGCCGTGCGCGATCTGAATGTCGAGATCGAGGAAGGCGAAGCCCTGGTGCTGCTCGGACAGTCGGGTTGTGGCAAGACGAGCACGATGCGCTGCATTGCGGGCCTCGAGACTCCCGATACCGGCGTCATCCGCGTCGGCGACCAGGTGCTCTTCGACAGCGAGAGGCGCATCAACAAGCCGTCGCACAAGCGCAACATCGGCATGGTGTTCCAGTCTTACGCGATCTGGCCGCACATGACCGTTTTCGAGAACGTGGCCTTCCCGCTCAGCATGCAGCGGCTCGGCAAGACGGAGATCAACCGGCGGGTGAGCGAGACCCTCGAACTCGTCGGCCTCGAGGGGTTCGCCGATCGCGGTGCCAGCATGCTCTCCGGTGGGCAGATGCAGCGCGTCGCCCTTGCGCGGAGTGTCGTCATGCAGCCGTCGGTCATGCTGCTCGACGAGCCGCTCTCGAACCTCGACGCGAGACTGCGTCACCGTCTGCGGGGTGACCTCCGGGAGCTGCAGACGCGGCTCGGCCTGACCTCGATCTACGTCACGCACGACCAGGAGGAGGCGCTCGCGCTGGCCGATCACATCGCGATGATGCAATTCGGCCGCATCGTGCAGGTCGGCACCCCCGACGAGATCTACTCCCGCCCGCTCAGCGCTTCGATCGCCGACTTCCTCGGAGTCGGCAACATCCTCCCCGTCGACGCGGTCGACCCCGACACGGTGCGGCTCACGGGAACGGATGTTCTGCTGCAGGTGCCCGCATACGCCCACGGAGTCGACCTCCGGGCGTGCATCCGCGGCGAAGACATCCTCATCGGTGTCGACGCCGAGAGCTCCTCGCCGAACGCGATCACCGGGCAGGTGATCACCAAGGAGTTCCAGGGCGCGACCGCGACGTACCGCATCCGCCTTGGCAATTCTGTAGAAGTGACCGTTCTCGGAAGCAAGCACCGCCGACTCCATCAAGAGATGGGTGACGACGTACGCATCCTCATTCCTCTGGAAGCGATCCAGGTGCTGCCCATTGAAGTCGGTGGCGGGCCGCAGAGAACCGAACCCACCTCGCTGATCCAGGCGGTGGCGTGATGGTCACGGTGAACCTCGAACGTCCGACCCCGGCGACGCCCCCCGTCGTGCCACCGAGCAATCGACAGAAGAAGAGCCGATCCGGTCTTGGCCGAGGGCTCGGCCCCGGCGTGCTCTACGCCATTCTGGCTGTGCTCATTCTGCTGCCGGTGGGCCTGGTCGTGCTTTCCGCTTTCACGAGCACGACACCGAGGCCTGGCAACATTGACCTGACCGGACTTACGCTGAAGAACTTCGCCACCGTGTTCGGACCCGGTGCCGGGGGAGCTGCGCTGAATTCGCTCCTCGTCGGGATCGGTTCATCGATCGTCGCTCTGATCATCGGCGGCTTCCTCGCGTTCGTCACGGCACGCACCAACGTGCAGGCGAAACGATTCCTGTTCTTCGTCGGCTTAGTGCCGATGTTCCTTCCCTCCTACGTCGGCGCCCTCGCGTGGTCGGTGCTCGGCGGGCCGAATGCCGGGCTGCTGAACATCCTCGCCAAGGATGTCGGGCTTTCGCCGTTCCTGAACATCTTCAACACGCCGGGCCTCGTCTTCGTTCTGGGGATCTACTACGCTCCGTACGCGTTCCTCCTCATCCACGCCAGCTTCAGCCTGATGAACCCCGACCTCGAAGAAGCAGCACGCATCCACGGCGCGACGCCCCGCACCGTTCTCCGCAAGGTGACGCTCCCGCTCGCATTGCCGGCGATTCTCGGCGCGGCCATCCTCATCTTCGTGCTAACCGTCGAGAACTTCCCTGTCGCGCAGATCATCGGCAGCGCCGGCGGCCTCGACACCCTCCCGACGTACATATACCGCCTGATGAACTCGGCCCCGGCGCGGGGCAACGAAGCAGCGGCCGTGGCGATCACCCTTGT
Organism: Subtercola sp. RTI3; assembly: GCF_035018625.1. Lineage (NCBI taxonomy): Bacteria > Bacillati > Actinomycetota > Actinomycetes > Micrococcales > Microbacteriaceae > Subtercola > Subtercola sp. RTI3. The sequence continues at coordinate 81,532 of NZ_JASJXO010000004.1, forward strand.
CGTCATCGTCGTGATCGTGACCGTGCTGCAACGACGCGTACTGGCGAAACGCAATTACACGACCGTCTCCGGAAAGGGATTGAAGCTCGGAGTCGTCGACCTCGGGCGGTTCCGCACCCCCGCTCTCGCGCTTGGCGTGGTGTACTTCATCCTCGCCACGGTGCTGCCGCTTCTCGCGCTGCTCTTCGTCACCGTGCACGACAAGCCCTACATCAGCACCATCCTCGGATCGTTCACCGGGAAACAGCTCTCGCTTGACGCCTTTGCGGAAGCCATCGGCGACAGCGTCGTGCACCGGGCAACCATCAACTCGGTGATCGTCGCGATCGCCGCTGCGTTGGTGGGCACGATCCTCTCCTTTATCGTCTCGTATGTCGTCAATCGCAGTACCCTGCCGGGACGGGCCGGTCTCGGCTACATCAGTATGCTGCCGCTGGCGGTGCCGTCGATCGTGCTCGGCCTCGGCTTGCTCTGGACCTGGCTGATCCTCCCTGTCCCGGTTTACGGAACGCTGCTGGTGATGATCATCGCCTTCACCGCCGCGCAGATGCCACAGGGATACCAAGGTGCCAGCTCGTCGATTCTGCAGGTGCACGCCGACCTCGAAGACAGCGCCGTGATGCACGGTGCCAGTCGGGTGCGCGCCATCTGGCGCATCACCGTTCCGCTGCTGCGTGTGCCGCTCACGTCGACGTTCCTGCTGCTGCTCATGCTCTCGATGCGTGAGCTGACGGTGCCGCTGTTCCTGTTCACCACCGACACGAGGCTGCTCTCGATCGTCATCTTCGACGACTTCGAGAACGGCGTTCTGCAGCAGAGCGCGGCGACCAGCCTCGTCTATTGCGTCGTGATCTTCATTCTCGCCTACCTCGCGCGCCGGTTCGGCGCCGACTCCAGCTCAACCCGTTGAACCCATTTCAGAGAGGAAATGACATGAAAAGAATCATCCCCGCCGTGGCCGCACTGGCCATCGTCGGTCTCGCCCTCACGGGCTGCTCCGCCGGCAGCTCCGGAGGGAGCGTGCAGACGGCCGACAACGGCGACCTCGTCATCGACGGAGAGGTCGTTGCCACTGCAGACGTCTACAAAGCAGCGAAGGACGAAGGCTCGCTGGTGTTCTACACCGGCGGCAGCGAAACCTCCGAGCAGCAGGTCGCTGACGCGTTCACCGACGCCACCGGAATAGACGTCGAGATTGTGCGCCTCGCGCCGAACAAGCTCCAAGAGCGCATCCTGAGTGAGCTCTCCGCCGGCCAGCTCGGCGCAGACCTGATCCGCATCTCCGGTGAAGACCTCATCGCCCAGCTCGCCGACCAGAAAGCATTCCAGAAAACCGAGCTCAGCCCAGATATCAGCAAGGCCCTCATCCCGGAAGCTATCTACGACGACGGCCTGTACTTCAACAGCTTCGACCGCGTGTACAGCTTCGCCTACAACAACCAAGTGGTCTCATCAGACACGGCGCCCAAGAACTGGGCCGATCTGATCAAGCCGGAGTACGCCGGCAAACTCGGCATTGTCCAGGTCGGCGCGGGCGGCAGCACCGCGGCCCTTACGCGATTCCAGCTCGACACCCTCGGGCAGGACTGGCTCGAGAGCTACGCCGCCGCGAAACCCCGCATCTTCGACTCCTCAGCGTCACTCACCGATGCACTCTCCCGCGGCGAGATTGGCATCGGGCCAGTTCCGATCGCGACCGCCTACTCGGCTGTTCTCGACGGTGCACCGCTCACCATCGCGACACCGGAAGAGGGCGCCGCGGCATACCCCTTCTACCTCGGCGAGACGTCGAGCACCAAGCGGCCGAACGCCAGCACGGTCTTCATCAACTGGCTGCTCTCCTCAGCAGGCCAGGAACTGGCCGCATCCATCGGCGACTACCCGGTGCACACCGGCCTGCCAAACCCGACCATCGGAGACATCGGGCTCCCGGCCGCAGACGACGGCTTCGTGCACCGCGCCACACTGCAGGAGTCTCTCGACAACCTGCAGCCCGATGCCTCCCTGTGGTCGCAGATCTTCGGCTACACCGGCTGATCGAGTGAACTCTCGCACCGGCACGGCGTCACTGGGCATTCTGCTCGGTCACGCCGTGCGGGTGCAGGTCATCAGCTACGGGATGCGCCCAGCGATCTCCTACGCGATCCTCGATCAGGGCTACGACCCGGTCTGGTTGGGAACCGCAACAGCGGCGTTTGCGGTTCCGCCCCTGCTGCTCGCACTCCCCTCGGGGAGCTTCATCGACCGGTTCGGTGAACGCCGAATGCTCGTGGCGGGAGCTGTCGCGTTCGTGCTGGCCGCCCTCAGCGCATTGTTTGCCGGCGCTACGCTCTTCGGGCTGATCGCCGCCACAGCCTTCCTCGGGCTCGGGGTGCTGTTCTCTGTCGTCGGGGAGCAGGCCTGGGTGATGCGCGGGGCGCAGGCAGGCCGCCTCGACTCAGCGTTCGGCCTCTACACCTTCGCGACCTCCAGCGGCCAGATGCTCGGACCACTATTGCTGCTACTGCTGCACTCCGGAACGGCGAATTTTCCAGCGTTCGAGGGCGTGACCCTCAATGTTCTCTGCGCCGCGGTCGCCTGTCTCCTTCTGTCCGCCCTGATCCGGTCTCGAACCACGCAAGGACCGGACGATCCGGCCCCGTTCCACACTCCCCCCACCGCGCAAAAGCGCAGTCAGGGAAGCCCCGGGTCGCTCCGCACACTGCTTCGGCGCCGCGGGGTGGTACCCGCGCTGGTGGCGAGTAGTCTCGCTCTCTCGTCTCTCGACATTTTGATCGCGTATCTTCCGCTGCTGGCCCAAGAACGCGGTCTCGCCCCGGCATGGCTCAGCGCAATGCTGGTAGCCCGAGGCGCTGCGACAATGCTCTCCCGGATTTGTCTCGGAATGCTCACCCGCCGACTCGGCCGCCGCCGGGTACTCGTCATCGCCGGTATCGCGTCCGCCGGTAGTCTCATACTTCTCGCAACGCCAAGCCCACCCCTCGCGCTAGTCGCCGGAATGGTCGTCTACGGCCTCACAATCGGAATCGTGCAGCCTCTCACCATGTCGTGGATCACCCTGGTGACCCCGGTACGCGACCTGGGAGTGGCGGCGTCTCTCCGCCTGCTCGCAAACCGCGCCGGGCAGACCCTGCTCCCCATTGCAATAGCCGGAGTGACGGTCGGCGGCGGCGCCACCCTCGCCTTCGGAGTCACCGGTGCCACTCTCGTCACGACGGCCTGGCTCTCACGCTGGGCACCAAACACGGACGATTCACCACACGCAGGAGACCCGGGGCCGTAATAACGTCGCAACAGAACAGCCCGATCACGAGCGTCCGACCTTACAGACCTCGTTACCATTAACAACGCTGTCATAGACGACCCCAAGCCGATCGCTTGAGTCGGCAACCACGATGGGAACTTCTTTACCAGAACGCCGGCACACCATCCGGCGCCGCGGCGACGAACGCATGCACTCTCATCGAATCATCTTGACGACAGGAACGAACCATCATGGGACTACTCCAAAACCTCAACGGCTGGCACGGCCTCATTGTGCTCGGCGTCATCCTGCTGTTCTTCGGCGCAGCGAAGCTGCCTGCTCTCGCGGCAAGTGTCGGCCAATCAGCTCGCATCCTGAAATCCGAAGCCAGAGAAGCTGCCGACACCCCGTCCGCCGCAGGAATCGACACAGCGGCAGGCGATACTGCGCCAGTTCGCCTAGACCAGGTTGCTCGCTAAGTCGACTCCGTACGGGTGTCTCATAAACTCTGGTGACTCTAGGCCCTGAAGAGTGCAAAGGAACTCGTTGGCCAGTATTGGCGGACCACAACCCAGCCCTAACAACTAGTCTGAGACGTCTCAATATTCTTTAGGTTTCCAAGGCATGAGTCGAGTCCGTTGCAACGGACTCAACGACGGGCAGCGTCCTCAGGTTCTTCTTCGCACGACGGCCAACCATCGTTTTTACCCTGGTATAGATGTCAGATGTTCAGCGCGAAATGAGAGGCAGAGAGTTTGCATCAGTCATCCCGCAGACTTCCCCGCCCCAACAGTAGCCGGGTTGCAAGAGCCACCCCGGCCGCTGTTGCGATGATCGCGGCGAGAGGCAGCGGTGTGCTGACTCCGAGCAGGCCGACGAGCGGTGTAACGAGACCGGCGACACAGAAGTTGATGCCGCCGAGTACCGAGGCGGCAGTGCCGGCCTGTTCGCCCTGGTGCTGCAGCCCCAAAATCTGCAGGCACGGCATCGCGCTGCCGCAGCAGGCCACGACCGCCATCATCGATACGATGAATGCCGATAGGCTGCCTGTCACGGTTGCCGACAGAGCGACCGCGCCGGCGGCTGCAACGAGACCCGTAATGGCCGCGGTCAGCACCCGCCCGGTTCCCCACCGCGGGATGAGCAGTCGCGATGTGATCTGCCCGGCAGCGAGCCCCAGCACTGCATTGCCCGCGAACACGAGACCGAACTGCTGGGCATCCAGAGCGTAGACATTCTGAAACAGGAAGGTCGATGCAGCGAGGTAGCTGAACAGCACCGACCAGACCAACGCCCCGACAATGGCGACGCCGGCGAACCCCGGGTCTTGACCGAGCGCCCGGTACCGCGCCAGAATCACCGCGAGCCGAAGGCGCGAACGATGTGGGGCCGCCAAGGTTTCAGGCACAAGAAAAATGACTGCGAGAAGTGCCACCGCCGCGTACCCGCAGATCACCAGGAAGATGCCGCGCCAATCGGTGATCCGGAGCAGTTGTGACCCGAACACCGGGGCGGCGATGGGGGCGACCCCGCTGATCACCGCCACATTCGCCAGCGTCTGCACCAGCCGCTGACCCGAGAAGAGGTCGCGCGCGACGGCGATGACCACGACCCCGGTCGCTGTCACGCCCATTCCCTGCGCAACACGGAACACGGTGAGCCACGCGACGGACCCGGCACCCGCCGCCCCAGCGGTCGCCACGATGTGGAGGGAGATCGAGGCGATCAGCGGAACCCTGCGCCCGACCGAGTCGCTGAGCGGCCCCACAATGAGCTGCCCGACACCGAACCCGAGCGTTGCCCCGGTGAGCGTGAAGGCAATCGCTGCTGTCGACGCGTCGAGATCGTGCTGCATCGCGGGAAAGGCGGGCAGGTAGAGGTCGATCGTGAAGGGCCCGAGCGCCACGAGCATTCCGAGCACGATCATGAGAAGGCGTTGGTGCCGAACCTGCACCTCGGTCACCAGCGCAGGTGCCCGGATGCTCTTCCTGAGCTCAGGTCGAGACGAAACTCTCGCGGCGAGACCTGCTCGAGCAACTCTGAGCTGTCGATCACCGCATCGACCACGGTCTGAACCAGCAGAACCTCTGAGGTGCGACTGGCCGCGCTGCCGGGCGCGGTGCTGAGCACGAACTCTGCACCGCTCGGCGTCCATGCCAGTCGGTCGATGCGAATGCCACCCCGGCCTGTGAACCCGCGAACCTCACCCGTGTTCCAACTCGCTGGCAGCGCGGGGAGGAGCCCGAGAGTGCCGGGCTGAGACCGGATGATCATGCTCGCGACGACCGCAGGAAGACCCCCGCTCGCGTCGACGTTGAAGATCACCCCGGCGTCGTGGGTCGAGACCATGTTCGACTTCCAGTGGTCTCGAGCAAGCAGCACGACACAGGTCAGAGCGAGCTCGGATTCTCCCAGGGCGCTGGCGGCGAGCCCGAGTTGAACGAGGCCGAATGCCATCTCCATGCGCCCGGGCGGCGCTGTCGGGTCTGCCATGCGCCAGGCGAGCTTGCGCTCGATGGTGCGTCGGGCGGCCTCCTTCAGCTCGGGTGTGTCGAACGCGTCGTCGACTCTGTACCAGAGCGGGTACAGCTGCGACGAGTGCCGGTGTTCGAGGCGGTCGGGGTAGTGCGGGTCGATCCATTCGGCCAGAGCCCCGTCAGGCGCCACCCGGTAGGGCGGCAGCGAATTGCGCAGAGCTGACCAGCCCACGCTGAACCGGTCGTCGTCGAGCACGCGTCCTATCTCGAGTCCCACGGCCACGGCGTCGCGGATGATCGCGATATCGCAGGTGGCGTCGACGGCCAGCGGGCTCGTGTGATCGCCGGGAATGTTCTCGGGCGAGTATGACGGAACGATGTGCAGGGCGCCGTCGCGCTCGACGAGCGCCGTCTCATAGAACCGCAGCACCTTCTGCGCGAACGGCCAGGCCCACTCGCGCAGAAACGCGACGTCGCCCGTCGTGCTGAAGTAGTCGAAGGCGAACCGCAGGGCCCACCCACCGGCGCCCACCCAGAACAGGTGCGGGTAGTCGGCGACGAAGTGGTTGGCGTGGCCGTGCGTCGTGACGCGGGCATTAATCAGGTAGCCCTCGGCTGCGTACAGGCGGGCCGCGTTGTCGACGTAGTCATGGGTGAAGGAGCCGATGAGGTCGAAGAAGGGAAGCAGCAGTTCGGGGTTGCCGGTTGATGCCAGTGCCGCGATCGCGCCGTTCTGTACGTTGCCGTTCAGAGTGTAGTCGGCAGACCAGGCTGGCGTCCACGTGCCCTGCCACACTCCTTGCAGTGTCGGTGGCAGGCGGCCGGTCGACGAGATGATGGTGTGTCGGCCAGCGGCGAAAGCGGCTTCGATGATCGCGTTGACCGCACCGACCGGGGCATCCTCGGCTCGTACCGCCGCCCAAAGCTGCTCAGAGGTGGCAGTGCCGTGCACCGTGTTCTCTTCGATTCGGCCGAGCAAGAACGAGCTCGCGGCCATAAGTGAGCCGTGTCGTTCTCGTTGCATCTTTTGGGCTTCTTCGGCCGTGCCCGGGCCCGGTGAGACGTCCGCAAGCACGGGTGGCAGTTCTCGCCCGGTGAGGGGGTAGGGCCGAATGTCCACCACGATGACCAGCGGATGTTCGGGGTCGACCGTGAGGCGCACCGCCCCTTCGTCACCGGCGGCGGTGACGACGCTGCCGGGCGAACTGAAGCGAACCGTGGTCAGCGCCCCGACGGCCGTTCCCGGTTCGCGCCCCGGCGCACGCAGATCGAGCCAGAGCGCATCGTTCGTGGCTCCGGCGGCAGAGCTCACTAACGAGAGGTAGTCCACCGCTCCGACGCCCACCCCGCTCGGCTCGACCACGTTCTGGTTCGAAATGCTCAGGATGCCTGTCGCCGCACGCTCGGAACGGATGGTGATGACGACCCGCGACGTCGATCGAAGGGCCAGGGTCGCGATCGACTGGCGACTGCCGCGTTCGCCCCAGGCGACCGTTGCCTCCCCTGTCGTGTAGTCGACGGTGCGCAGGTACTGCTCGGCGGCACCGGCCGCATCGGGGCTCCACGACACCGAAGCGCAGGGCACCAGAGGGTCTGTCCAGATCAGTTCGCCGGGGTCGCCTGATTCCTCCGCCGCTTCGAGCATCACAGCTGATGCGGTGGTCGAATCGCCGGCGAACAGCGCCTCACGCAGCTCGCCCAGGCGTGGAGTCATGTTCGGCGCAGGTGACCGCAGGTTGGCCGGCAGAAAGAACTCTTCGTGCGCGAACGTGATGGTGTGCCGCTCGGGCGTGCCGTAGACCACGGCCCCGACGGTGCCGCTACCGGCGACGACTCCGTCGGCCCACGAGTGCGCCTGTGTGGTGCTGGTGAACCCCTGCGGGCCCATCGGGTCAGTCAACGCTCACCGGGCAGAGCATGGTTCGGGTGTGGTCGACCACCCGCTGGGCGCCGCTGAGGGTGATTGCGAGCGAGGAGGCCGTGTCGCTGCTCGAATGGCCGATGCGCAGCTCGATCTCGCCGGGCTGAATTACTCGCGTCTTCGCGAGACCGGTGAAGGAGGTAAGGTCGGCGGACACATCGAAGGTAACTGTGCGGGTCTCGCCGGGTTCGAGTTCGACGCGCGAATAACCGAGCAGGCGGCTGCTCGGTTGGACCACCTGCGCATGGTCGCGGTGCAGGTACAGCTGCACGACGTCGGCGCCGGCGACAGACCCGGAGTTCGTCACCGAGACGCTCACGGTGAGCGATGAATCCGTCGCGACGCTGGTGTGTCCACTCGGCACCGCCGAATCGACGAGCGGGCTGCCCCACTCGAACGTGGTGTACCCGAGCCCGTGTCCGAACGCGAAGAGCGGCGTCGGGTCGATGTTCGACACGTCGCTCGGCCCGGCCAGGGGGGCCTGCAGGTACGTCGAGGGTTGCGACCCTGGCAGTGCCGGAATGCTCACGGGAAGTCGGCCCGACGGGTTCACCCGCCCGCTGATGACGCCCGCTATCGCCCCAGCGCCTTCTTCACCGGGAAAGAATGTCTGCAGCATGGCCGCCGCACCCTTGATCACCGCGCCGAGTGCGTAGGGCCGGCCCGCGATCGAGACGAGTACGAGGGGGGTGCCCGCCGCGCTGAGTGCTTCGACGAGCGCCTCCTGAACTCCCGGCAGCCGCAACGATTCGGCGTCGCAGCCCTCACCGGAGGTTCCGCGACCGAATAGGCCGGCGCGGTCACCCACGACGGCGATCACCAGGTCTGCCGACTGTGCCACCTCGACGGCCGCGCCGATATGGGAGCGGTCGCTTCCGTCGATCGAGCAGCCTTGGGCGACGACGATCTCACTGCCGGGGAACTCGGCGCGAACCGCCTCAGAGAGCGTCTGGATTTCGATGCCGAGGGCCACCTCGGGTTGGTGCGAGCCGACGTGCGCAGGAAACGAGTAGCAGCCGAGCATCGTCAGCGCATCGGAGGCGCTCGGGCCGATCACCGCGATGCGACGGGGAGCTGACGGCGTGACCGCTACAGGCAGAAGGCCATCGTTCTTCACGAGAACGACACCCTGCTCGGCGATCGTTCGCGCAAGCGCCCTCTGCTCGGGGCCATCGAGGTCGATGCGCCCCGTACTGGTACCCGGGTCGAGCAGATCGCTCTCAGTGAAACCCTCAGGAATGCCCGTCCATCCCTCATCGAGCAGCCCGAGTTCGACCTTCTGGCGCAGCACCCGCTCGAGAGCGCGGTCGACATACGACTCGTCGAGAAGGCCGTCGGTGACGGCCGAGAGCAGGGGCTGCCCGAAGGCTTTGCGCGTCGGCAGTTCGACATCGACGCCGGCGACGAGGGCCAGTGCTGCGGCGTCGCCGAGGGTCTCGGCCACATGGTGCAGCGTGTGCAGGAATGCCACGCCGAAGTAGTCGGCTACGACGGTTCCGTCGAAGCCCCACGTGTCACGAAGCAATCCAGTCAGCAAGCCCTCATCGGCGGCAGTGGGTACGCCATCGATGTCGGTGTACGCATGCATGACCGAACGCACTCCGCTATGCCGAACAGCCATCTCGAAGGGGGCGAGCAGCACGTCCTGCAACTCGCGATGTCCCACCGAAACCGGGGCCAGGTTGCGCGCGGCCTTCGACGCCGAATACCCGACGAAATGCTTCAGGGTGGCAATGATGCCAGCCGATTCCAGGCCGGTGATGTAGGCGGTCGCGATGGTGCCGACGAGATACGGGTCTTCGCCGATCGTCTCCTCGGTTCTGCCCCAGCGCGGGTCACGTGTCACATCAAGCACGGGGGCGAGGCCCTGGTGCACGCCCACTGCGCGCATGCTTGCGCCGATCTGGCCGGCCATCTGTGACACGAGCGGCGGGTTGAAGGTCGCTCCCCATGTCAGCGGCACGGGGTAGGCGGTGGCTCCCCAGGCGGTGAAACCGGCGAGGCACTCTTCGTGGGCCAGAGCCGGAATGCCGAATCGGTTCGCGCCAGCAATCCTGCGCTGGCTCTTCGCCAGGGAGAGGGCTCCTAATGCAGCGTCGACCGGAGCCGTGCCGAAGGGCCTGGTCAATTGCCCCAGCCCGTCTGAAAGCAGCTCGTCGAGATCGATGGGCTCTTCCATGTCGTGCTGGTACGGCGCCACGTCGCCGCCGTCTGACGACGCGCCGACCCAGACTCCGTACAGTTGGGCCACTTTCTCTTCGAGCGTCATGCTCTCGATCAGCGATGACACGCGCACTGCGGTAGGCAGTGCCGCATCCCGCCAGCGCGGAATGGTGGCGAGGTCGGTTTCGGTGTCGAGAGTCATCTACTTGCCACCCACGCCCATCAGGCCGGCGACGAGAGCGCGGCGGGCGAACAGGTAGACGATCAGAATCGGAAGGGCGGAGAGAATGACTGCCGCGAGCAGACCGGGCACATTGGCTCCGTACTGGTTGATGAAGCTGTAGAGCCCGAGGGTGACCACCTTGGTGCTCTGCGACTGGGTGAGGATGAGGGGGAACAGAAAGCCGTTCCACGCCTGCAGGGCGGTGAACACGGCGATCGTCGAGATGCCCGACTTCGACAACGGCAGCACGAGTGTGAAGAAGATGCGCGTCGGGCTTGCCCCATCGAGCGTCATCGCCTCATACAGCTCGTTCGAAATGTCGCGCATGCTGCCGGTCAGAATCAGCACACTGACCGGCAGTGCGAAAGCGGCGGTCGGAAGGATGATCGCCCACAGGGTGTCGTAGAGCCCCAGCTGATTGATCAGCAGGAAGATCGGAATGATCACCGCCTGCGAGGGGATCGCGAGGCCGAGCAGGAACAGGCGGAACGAGCCGGTGTTCACCCAGCCTCTTCCGCGCACGATGCCATAGGCGAGCGGCAGAACAAGCACCAGCACGAGTGCCACGACGCCCACTCCGACGAGAATCGTGTTGAAGAGGTAAAGCAGAAAGCCGTTTGCGAAGACCGACGCGTAATTGTCGAGCGTCAGGCTCGTGGGAATCGAGATCGGGCCGCCCTTCAGGTACGAAGCGCGAGGCTGTAACGAAGCCGAGAGAACAACATAGAGCGGAAGACCGACAACGAGAAGCCAGGCGAAGCTTCCGAGGCCGGCGAAGACGTTTGCGCGGGGTTTCATAGCCCCTCCTGGGTGCTGGTCATCTTGTCGTAGCCGCTGAACTTCACCATGGCGATCGAAACCGCCGTGGCCACAATCACGAGCAGAAGGGCGATCGCGCTGCCGTAGCCCATGTCGAAGCTCTTGAACGCGTCTTTGTACATGAGGTAGGGCAGCGTCGTCGTGTCTGTTCCCGGCCCGCCCTGGGTGAGGATCAGCACGAGGTCGAACGCGGTCAGGCCGCCGACGACCATGAGCACCGTCGACGTCACCATGGTGTTCTTCAATTGCGGCAGGGTGATCGAGAAGAACGACCTGACGAGCCCCGCACCATCGATCGAGGCGGCCTGGTAGAGCGTGGGAGAGATGGCCCGCGCCGCGCCCTGGTAGATCAACGTGTGAAAAGGAATGAACTGCCAGCTCGACACGATGATGAGCGCCGCGATCGCACCCGTCGGTGTGCCGAGAAAGCTTCCGTCTCCGCCGAAGATCTTCGCAAGCTGGCCAGGTACCCCGAAGTTGGGGTCGAGCAGTTGCTTCCACATGATCGCGGCGGCGGCAGACGACAGCAACAGCGGCAGGAAGTAGATCGCCGACAGGATGGCGCGGTTGCGCTGCAACCCCGCCGCCCAGACGCCGAGCAGCAGGCTGAGCGGAGCCTGCACCACGATGGTGCCGACGAGCAGCACGAGGGTGATACCGATCGCCTGCGGCATGACCGGATCGGCGAACAGCCTGGTCCAGTTGTCGAGGCCGGTGAACTGAGGTGTGCCGAGCCCATTCCACGAGGTGAACGAGAGGTAGGCGACCCCGATGAGCGGCACGACAGCGAAGAGGCCGAAGAATATGGTTCCCGGCACGATCCACAGCGAGCTCGGCCGGCCGACAGAATGGCCGGCCGAGCTCTTTGCGGCGCGCCGTGACGGTAGTGCAACGGTGCGGGTACTCACGGTGCGCTTCCTCGTGCTACTTGAGTGCGAGAACGGCAGAGATGAACTGTTCCGGCGTGTCCTGGCCATTGAACAGTTTCTGCAGCTCGGTCAGGAGGGGGCCGGAGATTGTCGGGCTGATCGCCTGATCCCACGAGAGCTGGAAGCTCGGCGCGTTCTTCACCAGATCGAACTGGAACTGAGCGAAGTCAGGATTGGGGGTGGTGGCGAGCTTGCCAGCGGTGGCCGTCGTGGTCGGCACCTCGCCGCCCTTGAGCAGAGCATCCGTGTAGTCGGCAGACGAGAGGGTCTTCAGGAAGGCGATCGCGGTGTCGGGGTACTTCGTGGCAGAGTTCACCGAGAAGTAGTTCGACGGGTTGCCGACCACGTTGGTCGGGTCGCCGGCGCCGCCGGACACAGAAGGGAACGCCGCGTACCCCAGGTCGTTGTTCGCGAAGTCAGGGTTCTCCCCGAGCTGGGTGGCAAATTCCCAAGTGCCCATGAGCTGCATACCGGCGCGGCCCTCAGCGAGCAGCGTCGACGATCCACCCGAACCGTAGTTGACCGAGGCGAAGTTGGTGCCGAATGCACCGGCGTCGACGAGGGTCTTGATCTCGGTCGCTGCTTTCAGAATCGCCGGGTCAGACCATCCGGAGGTGTCGCCGCCTTCGATCTTCTTGAAGACGTCGGGGCCACCGATGCGATCGACGAGGTACTCAAGCCACATCAGCTCGGTCCAAGAACCCGCCCCTGCCAGGGCGAACGGCGTGACGCCCGACGCGGTGAGCTTGGGGATGTCGCTCATCACGTCGTCCATCGTCTTCGGCGCGTCGGCGATGCCAGCGGCAGAGAGAACGGTCTTGTTGTAGAACATCACGACGGGCTGCGTGCCGCGCATCGGAATCGCGTACTGCTTGCCGTCAATCTGGCCGACATTGAAGATCGAGGGAACGAAGGCATCCTTGAACGAGGAGTCTTTCGAGACGGCGTCGTCGAGGTCGAGCAGTTTGCCAGCATCGACGTAGTCGCGAATGCTGCCGCCCGACCAGTTGAAGAAGATGTCAGGCGCCTGGTTCGAACCCATCGCCGTGCGCACCTTGTCCTGGTAGCCGTCATAGGCGATCTCGTTGAACACGACCTTGACATCTGATGTGGCGTTGAAGGCATCGACCGCACTCTTTTGCGCTGAGTCGAGCTGGTCCTGCAGCATCCACAGCTGGATCTGCTTGTCGCCGGAGCCTCCGGCGGAGGAGGAGCACGCGCCGAGGCCGATGGCGAGAGACGCCACGAGACCAACCGACGCAAGGACTTTGACACGTTTCCTATTGATGTTCAACGCTGAACCTTTCGAAAGTTTCGACAAGCTAGGCGAAATCCGACTAGACTCTCGAACTATAGATCAGATGAATTGGGTCGTCAAACGCGGCCTTCGCATTTACGGTCACATCTCGGAAAGAACTGATACGACTCATGGCGAGAACTGGCAATGAAGCCCGCAACTCCACTCGGCTCGATACCGTCGCGCGGGAGGCTGGCGTGTCAGTCGCCACTGTATCGAAGGTGCTCAACGGCCGGGCCGACGTGGCACAAACCACACGCGACCGGGTCGAAGCTCTATTGGCGCACCAGGGGTACGAGCCGCGCACCGTGCGCAAAGGCTCGAAGCTGATCGAGCTGGTGTTTCACGAACTCGACTCCGCATGGGCGATCGAAGTCATTCGAGGTGTGGAACGGGTCGCCCGCAAGATGGGGCTCAGCCTGATCCTCACCGAGAGCGGAGACCGCCACTCGCCAGGCTCGCAGTGGATCGCCGGCGTGCTCGAACGCCGGCCGCTCGGTGTCGTGCTCGTCTTCTCCGACCTGACCATCGATGAGAAGAGCATGCTCCGCACCCGCAATATCCCTTTCGTCATCGTCGACCCCGCTGGCGACCCCGCGCCAGACGTTCCGGCCATAGGTTCGGCCAATTGGGCGGGCGGCCTGACAGCAACGCGCCATCTGATCTCTCTCGGGCACACCCGAATCGGCATGATCAGCGGCCCCGACGACATCCTCTGTTCGCAGGCGCGGGTCGCCGGCTACAGGGCAGCGTTACAGGGAGCGGACATTGCGTTCGATGCTTCCCTTGTTCGGGAGGGTGATTTCCACGTCGAGGGAGGTGCGGCTCGGGCTCGTGAGCTGCTCGACATGCCAGGCGCTCCGACGGCGATCTTCGCGGGAAGTGACCTTCAGGCGATGGGTGTCTATGAGGCGGCACGCGAGCGGGGCCTCACGATTCCCCATGATCTTTCGGTCGTCGGTTATGACGATCTGCAGTCGTCGGCGTGGCTCGGGCCGCCACTGACGACGATCAGGCAGCCCCTCGCCGAGATGGCGGAGCAGGCGACTCTTCTCGTTGTTCGACTGGCGAGCGGGGAGAGGGTCGAGACGGTGCGCCTCGACCTCGCGACCAGCCTGGTTGAGCGGCTCAGCTCGGCACCCCCTCGTAGCTGAACGAGGTCAGCACGACAGATGCGCTACGACGCGCCGACAGGTAGGGGCCCACGACCGTACCGACAAAACCGCCCGCGGTCTCCGTGCTCAAGACAGTCGCGTCGACGGAACCAACAGTTAGCTGCTCGCCGCCGAATTCGGCAGAGAATTCCAGGCGCGTGCCGGTGATGGCGCCTGTGATTCGGATCTCGCCGGGGGCTGTCTCGGCAGGCGACAGCAACAGATGCGCGTCAGTACTTAAGACCCCATCCCGGCAGGTCACCGCGGAGAGCATGATGCCACCTTCACGCAGCTGCGTGCTGAGGCGCAGATTGAAGGTCGAGCTCTGCCGCCATAACAGCCCGAATTCGATGTCGGAGACGCTGTCTCGATGGTAGACGAAAGTCACACTGATCTCGGCAGAGTGGTGTTGCAGGCGGCGACCGAGAAATCCCGACGTCGCCTGGCCGCTGAGACCCGGAGTATTGACCAGTTCGAGACCCGAGGCCGAGTGTGCGCCGATCACGGCGGAGCTTCGGGGGGCCAGCCACTCGTTATCGAGTGTGCGCTCCGCCGCCAGGTCGATCCGGTAGCTGGCAGTCAGGTCTGATCGAGCGCCGGTGTTCCACTCGCGCAGCGTGTCGCTCAGGCGCCCCACTCCCGGGTTGAATACGGGCCAGTCTTCCTCCCAGACCACGGGAACTGCAAATGTCTCGCGCCCGAGAACGGTGTAGCCCTCCTCCGGTCTCGTGCCGAGCATCACGGCAAACCAGTCCCCGTGCTCGCTCTCGACCAAGTCTGCGTGGCCCACGCACTGCACCGGGTAGTCCTCGCCGAGGGTGCGGTGGGTGAAGACCGGATTTCGCGGTGATCCGGTGTAGGGGCCGGTGACATCATGGGCGCGGGCGACGGAGACTGCATGGTTCCGCTCCGTTCCACCCTCAGCTGTCAGGAGGTAGTACCACTCTCCACGCTTGTAGAGATGGGGGCCCTCGGACCACACGGCGCCCTTCACCGCACCTTTCCAGAGAATGAATTCCTCGCCGATGAGGCGCTCCGCGGCTAGGTCGAGACGGCGCAGCCAAATCTCGGTCTGGCCGTCGTACTCGCCGTCGACCACCAGCCGGCAGCCGGCCCACCAGGCGTCATCGCCGTCGAAGAACAGGGTCGGGTCGATGCCCTGGGCGTCAGAAAGGAACACGGGAGGCGACCAGGGGCCGGTGGGCTGAACGGCCGTCGTGTAGAACGAACCCGATCCGGTCTCAGACCCCACCACGGTGCAGGCGAGATAGAACAGCCCCTTGTGATACCGGATCGTCGGGGCGTACAGCCCACCGGAATCAGGAGCACCTGAGAGGTCGATGAAGTCGTCGGTTACAACAGAGCCCACGGCCTGCCAGGAGACCAAGTCCCGACTGGCATGGATGGGAAGGCCCGGTTGATATTCGAACGTCGAAGTCACGAGGTAATACATTTCGCCGACGCGGCAGACGGACGGGTCCGGGTAGAACCCGGGAAGTACGGGCTGGGCCGGGCGTGATGTTTGGGCGGGGTTCACGGAGACCCTTTCAGTGGACTTCTCGTAAATTGATCTGATGTATAGGGTAGTGCTTATGTCCTCCAACGCACTCCCGAACAATCTGCCCGAAAGCCTTCCGGTTGTGAGTGTCTCCGACAACAGCACTGAACTCGCCGAGGTGCAGGCGGTCATCGCCTGTGGCCCGTTCACGGATACCTGGGAATCGCTCGTGTCCTACCAAGCGCCGTTGTGGTACCGGGATGCGAAGTTCGGCGTCTTCCTCCACTGGGGTGTGTTCTCGGTTCCGGCGTTCGGCAACGAGTGGTATTCCCGCAATATGTACCTCGAGGGCTCTCCCGAATTCGACCATCACGTCGAGACGTACGGGCCCCAGCGCGAATTCGGTTATAAGGATTTCATCCCCAGCTTCACGATGCAGAACTTCGACCCCAACGAGTGGGCAGCGCTCTTTCGGCGAGCAGGTGCGCAGTTCGTCGTGCCGGTCGCGGAGCACCACGACGGCTTCGCGATGTACGACACCGCCCGTTCGCGATGGAGTGCGGCGAAGATGGGCCCCCAGCGGGATGTCTTCGGCGACCTCGGGGCGGCTGTCGGGGAGGCCTGGATGGTCTTCGGGGCTTCCACCCACCGAGCCGAGCACTGGTTCTTCATGAACGGGGGCGCCCGATTCGACTCCGACGTGCTGAACCCTGCCACCATCGATTTCTACGGCCCTGCCCAACGAGAGGAGACCGCCCCCAACGAACGTTTTCTCGAGGACTGGCTGCTGCGCTGCCTCGAGATCATCGACCTCTATCGGCCGCAGATTCTGTATTTCGACTGGTGGATCGAGACCCGAGCTTTCCAACCATACGTTCGAAAGCCCGCGGCGTACTACTACAACCGTGCTGCTGAGTGGGGTCGCGAGGTCGTGATCAACTACAAGTGGAAGGCATTCGCCGAAGGCAGCGCTGTGTACGACATCGAGCGAGGTTCCATGGGCGGAATCCGCTCTGACGCGTGGCAGAACGACACCTCTGTCTCACGGTCTTCGTGGAGCTGGGTCGAAGGGCACGAGTACAAGAGCATCGACGAACTCGTCGCGGAACTGATCGACACCGTCTCGAAGAACGGCACCCTGATGCTCAATGTCGGACCCAAACCGGATGGAACGATCCCCGCCGAAGAACAAGCCCTCCTGGAAGGAGTCGGCCAGTGGTTGTCCCGCAACGGCGAAGCCATCTTCGGCACCAGACCGTGGTCCGCCGCCGCCGAGGGGCCTACCGAGCTGGTCGTGGGGTCGTTCGTCGACGCAGCCTCACCCGACTACACCTCAGAAGACATGCGCTTCACCACCCGAACAGACGTGACCGGCGACTTTGTCTACGCCATTCTGCTCGCTGAACCCGCTGACGGCGTCGCGCGGGTGAAATCGTTCAGCTCCGGGTTCAGTCTGCTGGGCCGACCCATCCGCGAAGTCACCGTGCTCGGCGTCAGAGGCCCCGTCGAGTGGTCGCGAAGCGCCGCCTCGCTCGACGTCGTGCTGCCCGAACGCAGACCCCTAGCGTGCGGGCCGGTCATCAAAATCTTCCTCGAGCCCGAGCCCCTCCGACCCCGCACCGACTTCCTGCACGGCTGATGATCTGCGCAGTTCAGAGAAAGGTTCAGCGATGAAGAAGACTCCGTTGCGCACCGGCGTCACGGTGACAGAGCTGGGTTTCGGTGCCGCGCAGTTCGGCAACCTCTACCGCGAGACCACGCGGGCCGACGCAGACGGCGCCTTCGCCGAGGCCTGGGCCGGCGGCATCCGATACTTCGACACAGCCCCACACTACGGCCTCGGCCTCTCTGAGCGCCGGCTTGGTGCCCTGCTGCAGACGGTGCCGCATGACGAATTCACTCTCTCGACAAAGGTCGGCCGACTGATCGTCGACAACCCCGGGGGCGAGGGGCTCGACGACGAGGGCTTCGTCGTGCCGGCCACCCTTCGCCGGCAGTGGGATTTCAGCGCCGACGGCGTGAGGCGATCGCTCGACGAGAGCCTTGAACGACTCGGGCTCGACCGTATCGACATTGTCTACCTGCACGACCCCGACGACTTCTTCGACCAGGCGCTTACCGAGGCCATTCCCGCGCTGATCGCGCTGCGCGAGCAGGGCGTGATCGGTGCGGTCGGTGCGGGCATGAACCAGTCGCACCTGCTGACCGAATTCGTTCGCCGTGCCGACATCGATGTGGTCATGCTGGCTGGCCGCTACACCCTGCTCGAGCAGGGCGCGCAGGCCGACCTGCTTCCGCTCGCCCTCGAGCGCGGCGTGTCAGTTGTTGCCGCCGGTGTCTACAACTCGGGGCTGCTCTCGTCGCCCCGGCCCGCGGCCGACGCCATGTACAACTACGAACCCGCGCCGCCCGAGCTGCTCGCCCGCACGAATGCCATCGCCGACGTCTGCGAGCGTCACGGCGTGAGTCTTCCGGTCGCCGCCATCGCCTTCGCGCTGGGGCACCCCGCGGTGGTCTCGGCGGTGCTCGGTGTGCGCACGGTATCGCAGGTCGATGACACCCTCGCCCGCTTCGAGACCCCGGTTCCGGATGCCCTGTGGAGCGACCTCGAACAGGCCGGCCTTGTGGCGGCTCTCCCCGCGGCCACGCCCGGCGCCCGCCCCGCCGCAACTCCGGCCGCCCCCGCCGACCCTTCTGAACCCTCCGCCCAGCCCGACCGAAGGACTGCCTCGCTATGACCACCATCACTGCCGTCGACACGTACGACGTGCGCTTTCCGACCTCGCTCACCGCCGACGGGTCGGACGCCATGAACAAAGACGGCGACTACTCTGCCGCCTACGTCGTGATCAGAACCGACGACCCGGCCCTCAGCGGGTTCGGCTTCACCTTCACCATCGGGCGTGGCAACGATATCTGCGTGATGGCTGCGGCCCAGCGCGCCCTGCCGCTCATCGGCCGCAACGTCGAAGAGCTCACGAGTGATCTCGGCGGCATCTACCGCGAGTTGCAGGGCGACTCGCAGCTGCGCTGGCTGGGCCCCGAGAAGGGCGTGATCCACCTCGCCCTCGCCGCCGTGATGAACGCGGTGTGGGACATGGCGGCGCGCGCGGCTGGCAAGCCGCTCTGGCGCCTGCTCGCCGACATGACCCCCGAAGAACTCGTCGAGGTCGCCGACATGCGCTACCTCTCCGACGCCCTCACCAAGACCGAGGCCATCGCCCGGCTCACCGAGCTCGCCCCCACCCGCGAGAAACGCATCGCCGAACTCGCGGAGACCGGCTACCCCTGCTACACCACCAGCGCCGGGTGGCTGGGCTACTCCGATGAGAAGCTGCGTCGCCTCTGCCAGGAGGCCGTCGACTCGGGCTACAAGCACATCAAACTGAAGGTGGGTGCGAACCGCGACGACGACTACCGTCGCCTGCAGATCGCCCGAGAGGTGATCGGCCCCGACGCCAACCTGATGATCGACGCCAACCAGGTATGGGATGTTCCCGAGGCCATCGAGTGGGTCAACTCCCTCGCCGAGTTCAAGCCGCTCTGGATCGAGGAGCCGACCAGCCCCGACGACATCCTCGGCCACGCGGCCGTGCGCAAAGCGGTGGCGCCCATCGGTGTAGCCACCGGCGAGCACGGCATGAACCGGGTGCTGTTCAAGCAGATGTTCCAGGCCGAGGCCATCGACTTCTGCCAGCTCGACTCCGCCCGACTCGGCAGCATCAACGAGATTCTCGCCGTGTACTTCATGGCGAAGAAGTTCGGTGTTCCGGTGTGCCCGCACGCCGGGGGTGTGGGTCTCTGCGAGCTCGTGCAGCACCTGTCAATCTTCGACTACGTCGCCGTCTCGGGGTCGCTGGAGGGCCGCGTCACCGAGTACGTCGACCACCTGCACGAGCACTTCGTCGAGCCCTGCATCGTCGAAGACGGCGCCTACCAGCTGCCTCTGGCCGCCGGCTACAGTGCCGAGATGTTCGGCGCCTCGGTTGAGGAGTTCAGCTTTCCGAACGGAACCTACTGGGCGTCGAGGCTGCTCGAGACCGCCCCCGCGATGGGGTGAGTGACGATGTAGTCCTCGACCTCGAGCAGGTGACTCGCCATGCGCAGTCGCGCCCGCTCAGAGTCGTGGGCTGCCAGCGCGCTCAGGATGGCGAGGTGTTCGCGGTGTGTGGTGTGCACCGCGCCTTCATCACTGATGGCGCGCCACATGCGCCCGCGAACGGTACGGCTGGCCAGAGCGTCGATCAGCGCTTCGAGCGCGGGGTTGCCCGAGGCGTGCGCGATGATGCGGTGAAAGGCGATGTCGGCCTCCATGATCGTGTCATGGTCGGCATTGGAGGGATGCTGCACGAGATTCTCGATCGATGCCAGAACCCCCGAGGCTTCCTTCACAGCATGGTCGCCGATGCGCTGCGCCGCAAGGGCCGCCGCCTCGGTCTCGAGCACCCGGCGCACGGATTGGAGGTGACCGCTCTCGGCGGGTGTCTGCAGGTCGACCACGAAACCCATCGGCGCGAGCAACAGGGATGCGTCGAGTGACGTGACGTAGGTGCCGTCTCCTTGGCGTGTCTCCAGCACACCCATCAGCGCCAGTGCCCGCACCCCTTCGCGAAGCGAACTCCGGGAGACGCCGAGCTGTTCGGCGAGAACCTTTTCGATCGGAAGCCGTGACCCGGCACTCAGCTGCCCCGTCGTGATCATCTCTTTGACCCCGTGCACCACCACATCGGTCTGTGAGCGGAGTGGCGAGACGACAGCGAGTGGCGCTGTAGGGGAGGTCATTGGGGTCGTCATGGAGCAACTTTACGCCCGCGACTTCCGGTGCCGCGCAAGTTGACGTTCCTTGACCTGATGAATAGTCTCGATTAGCCCGTTATAGCGAACCGAATGAGGTGACCGTGGTCGTCATCGACTCCCACCAGCACGTCTGGAACCCGCACCTCGTGACCTACGACTGGCTCGAAACGGGAATGCCGTTGCTGAACCGCCTGATCGACTTCGCCGAGCTTCGCCCGTCGTTAGCGGATGCCGGCATCGATGCCACGGTGCTGGTGCAATCCGCCGACAACGACGTTGACACCGACTACATGCTCGCGGTCGCGGCGCAGAACCCCGAGGTGGCGGGTGTTGTCGCCTACATTCCACTCGACCGCCCCGACGAAGCGGCTGCGCGACTCGAAGTGCTGGCCAAGAATCCACTCGTCGTGGGGGTGCGCAACCTTATTCACGACCAGCCCGATCCCGACTGGATGCTCCAGCCGCAGGTCGAGGAGAGCCTCACCCTCTTGGATAGAGCTGGCCTGCCGTTCGACTATGTGGCCGTGCTTCCCCGTCACCTCGAGAATCTCGCCGGTATCGGCGAGCGGCACCCCAACCTCACCATCGTGATCGACCATCTGGCGAAGCCACCGATCGGAGGCCGCGGCCGGGAGCCATGGTGGAGTCTGATCGCCCGCGCAGCTGAGAACCCGCGGGTCGTGGCGAAGATCTCGGGTCTCTATTCGAGTGTCGGTGACGTCTCGGATTGGAGCGCCGAGGGCATCCGTCCGTTCATCGACCATGCGATCGAGTCGTTCGGCGCTGCTCGGTTGATGTATGGAGGCGACTGGCCGGTGTGCCAGCTGGCAGGGGGCTATGCCCGCGTCTGGGAGGGGCTGGCCGAGGTGCTGGCAAGTGCGGTCACACACGAAGAGCAGTCCGCCATTTACGGCCACACTGCCCAATCGGTGTATTCGCTCGACCTCGCTTGCCTAAGGTTATGAATTCATCTGATCTTTCGATACGATTGCGACGTGATCCGGAGTTGTAGAGGAGTGATCGAATGAGTTTTCAACGTCTCGGCGAGGCCGGTTCGGAGATACCCGTGTACGAAGCCGGCAGCACGGTCTTCGATCTGCGCGGTATCGCGACAGACATCGACGCAGCCTTCTTCAGTGGCGGTGGTGTGGCGCGTGCCCGGGCGGCACGCTCCGCAGACGAACTGATCGAACTCGACGGCGCTAACACCATGCGCATCGGGCCGCCGATCGCTAGGCCGGCGAAGATCGTCTGCATCGGCCTGAATTACAGCGATCATGCAGAAGAGACGGGTACCGCCCTCCCGGCCGAACCTGTGGTCTTCTTGAAAGACCCGCTCACTGTCGTGGGCCCCTTCGACGACGTTCTGATCCCGCGCTCGTCGGTGAAGACCGATTGGGAAGTCGAGCTCGGCATCGTCGTCGGACAGACGGCCCGCTACCTCGAATCACCCGACGACGCTGACGCTGTCATAGCGGGATATGTGCTCTCGCACGACGTCTCGGAGCGCGATGGCCTTGACCCGGTTTGGTGGACACCTCACAAGAGAGAATGTCCATTATGGGAAAGTCGCGTCGGGAGTTCACTCCTGAGTTCAAAGACGAGGCCGTGAAGCTTGTCATCAATACGGGCAGGCCGGTCGCTCGGTCGCTCGGGAGCTCGGTATCAACGAGGCGTCGCTGGGTCGGTGGGTTCTGCTTTTCAAGGCCCGCAGCGACGAGGGCACGGCGGTGGTCACGGAGTCCGAGCGGTCCGAGCTGGCGAGGCTTCGGAAAGAGAACGCGGACCTGAAACTTGATCGGGCGTTTCTAAAAAAAGCATCCATCTTCTTAGCCCAGGAAGCGTCGGATTCGAACGGGAAGCGTTCGAGCTGATGCGGGTGGAGAAGAGCAACTTCAGTATCGTCCGGATGGTTCGCCTGCTCCACGTCTCCCGGTCCGGGTATTACGCCTGGCTGGATCGTCTGCCGTCGAAAAGGGCGATCCGGCGGGAAGTCGTGAAGGCGAAAGTGGGCTGGTTCCACGGCGATTCCGACGAGGTTTACGGGTCGCCCCGGATCCTCGCCGAGTGCCAGATCGCGTCCGGCTCGATCACCGTGGTCGATGCGGCGTTGCGCAGCGCGTCTTCGACGAGCTCGGTGCGCATGTGATCAGCGATCGACCACCCGACGACCTTCTTCGAGTAGCAATCGATGACCGTGGCCAGATAGATGAAGCCCTGCCAGGTGTGAATGTAGGTGATATCGCCGACGAACTTCATCCCGGGCCGTTCTGCGGTGAAGTCCCGCTTCACCAGATCGGGCATGAGTGCCGCGGCTTCGGCGTCGGCTTCGGTCGTGACCCGGAACGGGCGTGGCTGGCACGGCACGAGGTGCTCGTGCCGCATGATCTGGCGCACCAGCTCAGGCGAACACTCCACGCCCTCGTCCATCAGATCGGCGTGGATCCGCCGATACCCGTAGGTGCCATCAGAGGTGGTGAAGAAGTGGTGGACCCATCCAGCCAGAACCTCCCGGCGCGCGGCAGTCGCCGATTGCGGGCGCTTCAGCCAGTCATAGAATCCCGACGTTGACACCGCCAACCAGAGGCACATCTTCCACACCGCGTTGATCTCGGCAGGGTCGTTTCGGAGGGAATCGATGTATTCGTACTTGCCCACTATCGCTGTTCCCTCGCGAAGTAGGCGGTGGCTTTTTTTAGGAACGCGGTCTCCGCCCGGAGCTCCTGATTCTCCCGCTCGAGCTCCTTCAGCCGGGCTCGCTCGGTGATCGTCAGCTCGGTCTCGGTGCCCCCGCGCGCGTCTCGGTATCTGACCAACCAGTTACGCAGCGTCTCGGGACCGACACCATAGGCCTCAGCGACTTCCCGGATCGGTTTCGAGGTCGAGATCACCTCCTGGCACAGCTCGTCCTTGAACTCCTGGCTGAATCGCCGTCGTGATGCGGTCATCCTGCAGATCTCTCTTTCAGTAGCGCCCTCAGTTTAAGAGGGCCCACCGTCCGAAATCCCTAGGCCGCCCACACAGCACCCCATTCCGCTTTTTGCCGTATCGCCGGTCCGCGATCTTATTCCTTTTTTTGCGGTCCTTTGCCAAGCTGGGTTGGCTCGTTCACACTGGATTTGAAATTTTGCGCGCAAACCTTATCCCGCGCATAGCTGAGGAGGACACGATGGGTGCTGGAGATAAAATCAGTAACGCCGCTGAAGACGCGGCGGGCAAGGTCAAAGAAGGTGCCGGTAAAGTGACCGGTAATGACAGTCTTGAAGCCGAGGGCAAAGGCGATCAGGCCAAAGCTGACCTGAAAAAGGCTGGCGAGAAAGTCAAAGACACCTTCAAACACTGACGTATCTGACGTCACCAGAACGTGCCGCTTGCGAACAACCACGGGCGGCACGTTCTGATGCGTGGCACAACGTCCATCCTGACCAGAGACGTGCGGACGCGGTCCAGAAAAACTGCCTGATGCTGTGGTTCTTATTTGCTGGGGCAGCTGGGTGCGGTGAGTGTTTGTGTGGTGGTGTTCATCATTGGGGTGCCTTGCGTGACGGGTGTGCCGTAGCTGCCGGGGCTGCCGGTGAAGGTCGCGGTGATGGTGTTGGTTTCGCCGGGTGCGAGGTCGACGAGGAACCGGGAGACGGGTCGGCCAAGATCGGACGCGTTGGTGCGCACGTCGGCTTCCACGCTGGTAGTCCCGGCTGTGGCGCTTGTCAGGGTCGCACCGACGGGGCCGTAGACGTATACTTCTGTGCTGAATTTTTTGCCGCGGAAGTTTCCACCGACCACGAAGTACGGCAGCGTGTTGGCCTCTTCAGGGGTGATGCTGGAGTGCAGGGTGACGGTTTCAGCGAACGTCGGGTTTTGATGGTTTGTGCACACGTCTGTGGTCAGGGCCGTGTTGGTGTGCAGCCAGTAATCGGTTTTAGACACGGACACGTCACGAAAGTAGGTGCCGACGAGGGTGCTCTTGGTGTTGTCGGTCGGCAGCACGCCTTGCAGACGAGATCCGGTCATCAGGTTCTCTTCGTCAGTATTAGCGCTCCAGGCCAGCAGGTCACCGGACTGGATGGCCTTGTTCACGGCGGTGAGCAGCTGACCGGGGTCCGCGGTGGTCCTGGTCAGGCCGGCGAAAACGGTTTTCGCCGTATCGGTGAAGAACGGGTTGGTTTCTTTTTCAATGTCTGCTTCGGGGTAGCGCAGGTAGATGTCGTGAAGGAGCAGGGTGACCGCGTTTTGGGTGTTGAGGACATCGCCGGAGGCTAACGTCATCGGTCCGGTCGCGGTGAGGAGGTCAGACAGGGCGATCGGGTCGATGGTGATGACACCGTCGACGGTGCCGCCTTCGTATTTTTCCCAGAACGCTTTCATGGTCAATGCTGCGGTCGGGAAGTCGGGGCGGCTGGTTGACCAGTTCAGGGTCGACGCGATTCCTGGTGAGTAGATGTTCAGCAGGTTCTGGTCCATGGCGCGCGCGGGGCCGTCGTTCAGCGGGAAGTCTCCGCTGGTCGCGGACGCCGTCATACTGACCGTCCCGTTATCGACGGTGACCATTGAGAGCGCGGCGGGGCCGCCGCCGAGGGCTGTGGTCTCTGCGTTGTTCAAAAAGCCGAGGAGGTAGTGCCTGGGCCCGTTCACGCCGAGAAGATCCTGCGCGAGGACGATACTGCTTTGAGCTTTTCCGAGCTGCCCGGTCGCCTTGCTGAGCACGTTCACGAGTTGGCTTCGGGCGGTCCCGATCTCTGGCACCGTGCTGCTGGTATCGATCTGCTCTGCAGACGCAGTGGCTGCGGTCAGCGCGCTCTGCACCGTCCCGATTGTGCTGCTCGCCTGGGCGAGAACAGCGACGTTCAGTTTCCCGTTCACGGGGCGTAACGAGTTCACGCTGAGGGTGTTCGCGAACGCCAGTGCGGGGGCCACAGCGTTGGTGCTGAGGCCGTCTAACGTCGCTGATACTTGCTGGAGCGCTTTCAGGTTCGGGCCGACAAAGGGTACGTTTTCTGCGGCCACGAACAAGGGGTCCGACGTGTCTTCGTCAGCCTGACGGGTATCCGTTTCGAACTGGGTCGCAGCGTCGGACGCTGCTGTAACGTTCAGCGACGTCGCGGCGGTTTGCAAGGCGAGCGCGGACGTTTGTGCACTCTCGAGGGCCGATTTCGCCTGCAACCCCTGAAACGCGACCCACCCGGAGCATCCCAGTACGGCAAGCACACCCAACGAAAGCGTCCCGATGACCAGGGCTCGGCGGCGTCTGCGGTGCGTGCGTGCGTCACGGTGGTGCCCGGCCGCGTGTTGAGGGGTGCCCGCCGGCCATCGGTGACTCATGCTGAGCTGCTCCTCGTCGACATAGGAAGATTCTCCTGAGCTTTGATCGTTTCGTATTGAACGATGAAAGGCGTGATCTCGTGACGAGAGTACCGGTAGTCCAAGCTTCAAGCTTGGCAGATTGCTGTGCGCCATGGACTTCCGTGGGGGTACGACGGATTTTCACCGAAGACCAGACGATCGAGCGGCAACGCGGGGGCAATACCAGTAACGTGTCGCTGCGGCGTGGCTGCAACTAACGATGTCGGGGAAGGCCACCGCGGCCGGTTCTGGTTGACGCCGGGAGGGGTTATTGGATGGTGATGGGTGTGCCGAGGGGGAGGAGGGTGGCGAGGGTGGTGATGTCGGTGTTGGTCATCCGGATGCAGCCGTGGCTGACGGGGTGGCCGATGCTGGCGGCGTCGTCGGTGCCGTGTAAGCCGATTTGGCCGGGGCCGCCGCCGAAGCTGGTGAGAGCGTCGGAGAACGCAGATAGCCCGAACGCGTAGGGACCGTATCCGGTGTTCGTGGGTGCGAGGAGTTCGAGTAGGTAGAACGAGCCGTGCGGGGTGGGCGTGCCGCCGGTGCCGGTGGCCACCGGGTAGGTGTTCAGGATTGTGTCGTTCTGGTAAACGGTCAGGATGTTCTGCTCGGTGGACACGAGCACTCGGTAGGTGAGGTTCGTGAGGGTGGCACTGTTGGCGGTGATCCAGCCGGTGCTTCCGTTGGGTCTGATCGGGAGGTCGACTTTCAGCCAGCCCGGCTCGGTTCCGTCGACGAGGTAGGTCAGCGGGGCGCCGGAGGGTTGCGGGTTCGTCATCGTCAAGGTCACCGTGCCGCCGGGCGTGTCATAGATATCGACGGTGGGACCGGTTGCGATCGCAGCGGTCCCCACTGACGCTTCCGGAGTCGGAGTCGGAGTCGGAGTCGGGTTAGGGCTGAACGTTGCTGACGCGCTGGGCGGGGTTGTTGTTGGTGGGGTTTCCGCTGTGCACCCGGTGATCGTTGCGGCGGCGAGCCCGGCGAGTATCAGCATCCCTGCCAGCCGGGTCGGAGTGGCGTTCAGGTTCACCTTCACTGTGGAGCGGTCTCGGTGGGCTGGTTCAACCGGTGAACGATGCCGTGCCGGTCACTGCTTTCGCTGGTGCCGCCGCTGGCACCGTGGTCGGCGCCGGGGTGGTAGTGGCCGTTGGAGTTGGAGTGGCGGTAGGTGTGGTTGTTGCTGCGGCGGTGAAGATCATTCCCTTGGGCTGGATTGCGGCGAGTTCGGTGATCGGGGTCAGGGTGCCGTCGGTCAAGCTGAGGGTGGCGAGGGAATTCGGCCCGCTGTCCGGGGTGAGGGCTGAGACGGCTTGTCCGGATGCGAACGGGCCGGTGACCAGGTCGACACTGTTATTGCTGGGGTCGGTCAACCAGAGGGCCTGGTCCGTGGCAGTCGCGAACGCGGTGTCATCGATCGGAGTCGGGATCGACAGCACCCGGAGGCTTTGAGCGGCAGTACCGATGTTGTGGGCGAACACGAGTTGCATATCAGCTTGAGCGGTGAGCATGAAGTCACCGCCGAATGAGGTGCTCGATGCGGGTACGACGGCGTTGGAGTCCGGGTCGGTCAGTGCCAGCGTCACACTCGTGCCAGCCTGAGGGCCGTTCACGGCGGTCGCGGCTGCATCGTCCGTGAACACGGGGGTGAGAGCGGCGGTAGTGTCGGTCAACGTGACGGAGTAGACGGCGGGTTTCCCGGTCACGGTCGGGTTAGAACCGCTGACCAGGATCACACCGCTATCGATCGAGATCGCATCGGTGCCCCCGCCGTGCGTCAGACCCGTGTACGCGTATTTAACCAGCGGGGAGGCTGCGTCAGGGGTGAGGGTGGAGAAGCTGGAGTTTCCGTCTTCGTTAGCGGTCAGGAGCAGCCGTGAGTTGGCGGGATCCGCGGTGAGCCCATCGACGCGGCCGGTCACGTCCCAAGACTTCCCAGCTGTCCCGTCCAGGGCGTACTGCTGGATCGTGCTCGCGGCGACACCCGTTTTGGATGCTTCACCGAGCGGGCCGACACCGTTTTGGAAGGTCACATAAATGCTGTCACCGAGCCGGGTGATGTCATCGGGTTTGGACTCCTTCCCGACCGCGGGGAACGTTTTCACCGTGTACGCACCCGTACCCGCGGTAACAGTCGGTGACGCCTGCGCGGGCAACGCTGAAAAGGTAGTCAGCCCAAGAATGACGACACCGCCAGCGGTGAGGATGATCGTGCGATTCTGCGGGCGCGGACGGGTCATCAGGTTCTCATTTCGGTACAGGTAACAGTCGACTTTACGACGCTACGAACCGTGCACGGCGCGCAGCTGAGCAGAACAAAGCCAATACCTGTACAACAGGTAACCGGACGGTGAACGGCACTCAGAACGGTTTGTCAGAAGGTCGGCTGCGACGCAGTCGTGACCGACGTCGGGCGTTCTGCTGGCTTTTTTAGTTCTTCACGGTCGCAGCCTGGTCGTGGAGTTGGCGGCGGAGTTCTTCAACGATTTTGAGTGTGGCTGCTGACGTGAGGCGTACTGCGGCGAGTTCTCTGGCGAGATATTCGACGTCGGCGAGGTTGCGCTCTGCGTTCTGCCGGTCTTGTTCGAATTGGACCCGGTCCCGGTCCGCTTGACGGTACTGCGCTAGCAGGATCAGCGGGGATGAAAACGATGCCTGAATCGAGAGCAGAAGTGTCAGGAAAGTGAACGTGTACGGGTCGAATTGCCACGGGGTGAGCGTGTTGATGATCAACCAGCCGGCAACGAACGCAGCCATGATGCCAAGAAACCTGGGGGTTCCGAAGAACTCAGCGGTCGCTTCGGCCACCCGGCCGAGTAGATCTCCGCGCCGGTTCAGGTTCCGGGGCAAACGCCGTTGACTCACTGGCACGGACAAGTCGTAACTGGTGTCTGCGCCGAAATAATTTCCGAGCATGCTTCCCCGTTCAAGTGGACTGTGATCACCGTGCCACAAACAGTGATGCTTCGTCGACGGCCAAGGTCTCGGTTCAGCGGTTGCGCGTCGTCTACGTGCACAGCCCGGGAGTATCATCGAGAGCGAGAGTGGGTGCGGAATGAAGGTTCGTTGGGCGAAAGATCCGCAGCCGCATGACTATCCAGCGGCAGCGTCGTATCTGACCTTGTTGGGCAGTCGTGTCGATGCCGAGGGTTTGGTTGATGCGTTGGCGGGAACGCCGATCGTTTACCATCCGGCGAAGGATCTCCTTCGCGCCTCACGGCTCGGCCTGCTGGCGGTTGATGACCCGTCCGTTGCGAAAGACCTCAAACGAATAAGTAAGGGCAAACAGCTCAGTCCTGTGCTGTTGCTCCGCGGCAACTTGCTTGGTGTGCCATTGGAGATTCTTGACGGTTACCACCGGGTATGTGCGTCGTACCATCTCAGCGAGAACACCCTCGTTTCGGCTCAGATCATCTCTCTTGACGACGTCCCGACGGTCTAGTCAGGGCGCTGTCGGGCGGTCCGGTTTCGGGGGTTGGCTGAGTGTTCCTTGAGCAGCTTTTCGGCCCGATGCGCCGCCGCCTTTACCGCGCAGAATGAACGCGATACCCGCCGCTAGGGCTGCGCCGAGGAGCGGGCCGGCGGTGTACAGCCACAAGGTGTCGAAGTTCAGGCTGATCAGGTCGGGGCCGAATGTTCGGGCCGGGTTCATCGAGGCGCCACTGACCGGTCCGGCCCAGAGGCCGGCGAGAAGAATGTAGGAGCCGACCGCGAATGCTGACAGAGACCCGACGTTCTGTGCCCCGGATGCTGCGCCCAGAATGGTGCTGACCAGTCCGCAGGTCAGCACGATTTCGATCGCGAATGCTTGCAGGTCGGTGAACCCGCCGCCTGGGTGCGGTCCCCCGAAGCCGCCGGCACGCCCGAACATGCTCAATAGCAGCAGTGAGGCGGCCGTTGCGCCGACAAATTGGGCGAGGATATAGGCGGGCACTCGTCGCCAGCTGAAGTCGCGGCGCAAGGCGAAAGCGATACTGACCACCGGGTTCAAGTGCGCACCCGATACTGCGCCCATGAACAAGATGACTGCGATCACGGTCAGGGCCGGTGCGGTGACCGTGGCGATCCGGCCCACGGAGCCTTGGGTGAGGGTGTTGACGATGTCTGAACCGGCTGCCGCGATGACGAGCAGGAACGTGCCGAGCACCTCAGCGAAGAGTCGCCGCCATTCCAACGACGATTTGTCGAAGTCGCGAATCAGGCGTTGGTCTTGAACCGATAAACCGACGTGCGCCTGCCGCAATGCAACCGGCGCTTCCGAAGCCCGGCCTGTGACGGTCACGTTCTGGCCCGCTTCTTCGGTGCCGCGAACCGGCCGTCTCCCATTTCGGGGGTGTCGTTGGCTGGCGGGTTTGTGCCAGTTTCTCGGCTGAGGGAGAGCACGATTCCGATCGCGAGGAGTGAGCTGATCAGTGCGGTGCCGCCAGC
Source organism: Subtercola sp. RTI3 (assembly GCF_035018625.1). NCBI lineage: Bacteria > Bacillati > Actinomycetota > Actinomycetes > Micrococcales > Microbacteriaceae > Subtercola > Subtercola sp. RTI3. Next base: position 111,819 of record NZ_JASJXO010000004.1, read on the forward strand.
GGAGATGAGGGGCAGCGGTACGCCGAGTACGGGGAGCATGCCGAGTACCACGGCGATGTTCACTAACGCTTGGCCCACGATCCAGACCATGATCGCCGCGGTGACGACGCGGGCGAACGGGTCCGGCGACGCGCGGATGATGCGGAGGAAAGCGACGCCGAGCACGATGATCAGCGCGAGTACGAGGCAGCCGCCGATCAGGCCGAGTTCTTCGCCGATGACGGCGAAGATGAAGTCGGTATCCACCGCCGGTAGCCATGACCATTTTGCTTTCGAGTTGCCAAGGCCCACGCCGAAGATGCCGCCGTCGCCGAGTGCGAAGTAGCCGTTCTGGATCTGCCAGCCGGTGCCGCTGTAGTCCGCAGTCCCTGGCTGCAGAAACGCCAGGATTCGGGTCACCCGGTTGGGCCGGGACAGTGCGGTGAGAATGGCGATGGTTGCTGATACAGCGGTGAGCATCGCCAGGTGCCGGATCGGTATGCCGGCGAAGAACAGTGCGCCGAGCACCATACCGATCAGGATCACGGTCGTTCCCAGGTCACCGCCCAGAGCGACAAGCACGATCGCTGCACCTGTCACGATCACGGTCGGCACGAGTGTGTAAGAAAACTGGGTGATGCGGTGTTGTTTTTTCGCCAGGAACATGCCGAGCCAGAGCACAACACCCACTTTGATCAGTTCCGATGGTTGCAACGCCGGCAGCGGGCCCAGCTGCAACCAGTTCCGGTTCCCGTTCACTGTCACACCGAGCGGGCTCCCGATCACGAGCAGCTGCAGGAGGCAGCCGCCTGCGAGAACGATCCACGCCGACCCTTTCCAGAACGTCGACGGCAGGCGGGACGCAACAAGTAGGAGAGGGATGCCGATCAGCGCGTAGGTACCCTGCCGGAGGAAAACTGAAAAGGAGCTGCTGCTGTCGATCTCGGAGCCGACCGAGGAGGAAGAGAGCACCATCATCAACCCGAATGCGACCATGAACACCGTCACACCGAACAGCAGGTAGAAGTTCGACGACACCATCGGGGCGACTTTAGCCAGAGTGATCCGCACAGACCGGGCACCCGTCTCGACCGCAGTCATTGGCACGGCTGGGGGACGTCGCGGGGAGCCCACTGGCCGGGGTTCCCGGTGCGTCGGCCGGGTACCTTGTGCGCTCATGGCTCCAATGTCCTCTGCCGGTCATCGTCCGGGGAGAGCCGGGCGCGGGAGAGGGCCGCGATAAGAGTGTCATCAGCGATCGACGCCTCGACACGAGAGGTCGGGAAAGTATGCGCCGACACCTTCGCTCGAGCAAACCGTCGGTAACCGGCCGCCGAGAGCACAACAAAGGACACGCTCACCCCGAGTAAAACGGTGCCGCCCCAAGGGGTCGCCGACCGAACGATTGCTGCGACACTGTCCGCACCCATCAGCGCGTACACGACAACAAGTGCGGCCCACAGCCAGCTCCCGGATGTTTTCCTTCGTGTCATGACTGCGACCATACGTCCCGGATCGGCGGCGCTAGGGAGCCGCGCCGAGGGATCATTACCGTGAGCGTACTACTACGAACGGTGCGGGGATTCACACCAAGTTTGCGGGTTCGGGTTGCTAGTTTTCGTGGATGACTTCCGGACCCTCCATGCGGCACGCCCGAACCCGAAGCAGCAGCGGCCCCGTGCAAGTGCTGAAGGTCCTCGCGATAGCCCTGGCTGTCTCGCTGGTCAGCGTCGGTTGTCTGGCCGGTATCGCGGTGTGGCAACTGACCGGCAACGTCGGTCAGGGCGTGCATTTGGCGCTGCTACCGGGCCAGTCCGCGCCACCGGTCCCGGGCGTGGGAGCGATCGAGGGGGGAGTGAATCTGCTCCTGGCCGGTACGGACACGCGGACGGGGCAAGGCGCGAATTTCGCCGATCCCGCCGACCTGGCCGGCAGTTCGGGTGCAGGCAGCAATGACGTCACGATGGTGTTACACATTTCGGCCGATCACAGCAGCGCGTCAGTAATCAGTATTCCCAGAGACCTGATGACCCCGATCCCGGACTGTCCAAGCCCCGATGGGAAAAGTACGGTCGCTGCGACCGATTCGGGGATGTTCAATACCACCCTGTCTCGGGGCGGATTGCCCTGCGTGGTGCTGACGGCGGAGAAACTCACCGGTTTGAGCATCCCGTACGCTGCGCTAATCAGTTTCCAAGGCGTCAGCAGCATGTCCACCGCGGTCGGCGGTGTCACGGTCTGCCTCGCCACCGATGTGAATGACGATTACGCGAACCTGCATCTGAGCGCCGGGCAGCAAACGATCTCCGGTGACACTGCTCTCGCGTTCGTCCGAAGCCGGCACGGCGTCGGCGACGGCAGCGACCTGGGCCGGATCAGTAACCAGCAACTGTTTCTCTCCGCGCTGGTCCGGAAGATCAAAAGTGGTGACGTGCTGAACAATCCGGTCACCCTGTTCTCTTTAGCGACCGCGGCGACGAAGAACATGACCCTCTCCGACACCCTCACGAACCCCACAACACTCGTCGCGATCGCGTTGGCGTTGAAGAACATCAGCCTGGATAACGTCGTCTTCGTGCAATACCCCACCGTCGCTGATCCGAACGATTCCAACCGGGTCGTTGCCAACGCCGCCGCCGTCACCGCCTTGAATGCGGCGCTGAAAGCAGACCAGCCGCTGCAGCTCAGCGGCACCGTCGGAGCCGCAACCCAACTCGACCCGTCCGCGACCGCTGCACCTACAACACCGGCAGGGACACCCGCACCGACGAGCAGCGGCACGTCGACCCCAACACCAAGCCCTACAAGTGCGGTGCTCCCGCCCGCAGTGACCGGGCAAACCGCAGCACAAGTGACCTGCACGAAAGGGAACAACTAACATGACCCAACCCGCTTACAACACGATCGGGTACCGTGCCGGTCTCCGACTCGCCGTGATGGCCGCAGTCGGGTTGGCTGTCGGCCTCAGCGTTGGGTTCTTCGCGTCCTGGACATACGCCCCTGCGCTGGGCTGGGGCGCGGCAGCAACCACATTCCTCGTCTGGGTGTGGGCTCAGATCCGTACGATGGGACCGGGAGAAACCGCCGCGCACGCCACCCGGGAAGATCCCAGCCGGTTCGCCTCGCACGCCCTGGTCCTGTTGGCGGTGGTAGCCAGCTTCGGCGGTGTTGCCTTGCTCCTGATCGAGGCTACCAACGCCACCGGGATAGCTAAGGCCAGCATTATCCTCTTAGCCCTGCTCACCATTACGCTGTCGTGGCTGATCACGCATACCCTCTTCACCCTCCGCTACGCCGCCGAGTACTACCGCAGCGGCAGCGGCGTCAGCTTCAACCAGGATCAAGACCCGCGATATACCGACTTCGCGTATCTCGCGTTCACGGTCGGGATGACGTTCCAAGTCTCTGACACCGACATCAAAAACCATCTCATCCGCGCCACGATCCTCCGGCACGCCCTGCTGTCCTACCTCCTCGGCGCCCTCGTGCTCGCAACCACCATCAACCTCATCTCCGGACTCTCCGCACACTAAAACTGGCGCCTGCAGCGTCCGCCCTACGACCGGCACGCTGGCATCAGGGCTAGGTAGGTGGCTCGTCTTTCGCCTTGGTGAGGCTCACCCGGTGACCCGCGTTAGAGGGTGGCTGCGCTGAGGCCGAGGCGCGGGCAAAGGATCCCGTAGCCGGCGTCTAGGCCGCCGTTCAGCGCGCTGGACCGTGATCGGCGGCGTAATGCTCACATAACGGACGTGAAGTACCGGTCGCGGCCGGTTCTGCTATTCGGTCATGTCCTCGATCACCCGAGCCGTGATCGTGGAGATCGGCGTCTTGGACGCCTCGGCACCGTAGGGGCAGCTTGTGAATCCGACTCACAGTGAAATAACCGACGCTAGGGGTGGCAGAGTCCTAATAGTGGGCGGGTGTATGGATGGTGTGTGTCCTGGGTGACGGGTTCCCGTCAGCTGAGACCTGCTCCGAGCTATGTGCTTCTAGCGAGGGCGGTTCCCCAAATTTTTGCGCGGCGGAGTTCTCCGGGTTCGGGTTCCCCGTCGGCGCTGAGGAAGAATATTTCTGGTGGCATGACGGGGGTGAAGCCGTTGATGTCCAGGATGTGTTGTATTTGGGTGTCTGCTTCGAGGATAGGGCGGTGGCGGCGGGTTCGGGTTTCGAATGCGGCGAACAGTGTTGGTGTGGGAGGAAGTTCGGTGAACCACTCGCGCATGCTGATGGCCCCAGCCGGTAGTCCTGCCGTGGCAGGGTCCGATGCGTTTTGGGCTTCTCGGATGTCGTCGGTGTGGGCTTCGGGCAGGCTCAGCCCTGACCAGTGATCAGGGGCCCCGACAACGAGGAGGTCAGGTTCGCCGACGGTGTCCGGGTCGGCGTCATTGACGCCGAGAACCCTGACGGTTGCGAAGCGCGACAGGCCGGCAGCGATGCTTTCGGCGACCTGCTGGGTGCGTCCGTGAATGGATTCGTAGACCACCACAACATCCATCACTGTTACTGCCTTTCCCCGTTTGTGGGAACTCTATTCCTATCGCACCAACCCCTCTACCGGAGATCTTCTCGTTGCTGCCGTCTTGCTAGAGGTAGGAGCTGAGGAGTGCGATCGCTGCGGCGCCCATGATCGCGAATGCGCACCAGAGACCGATTTTTGACCATCGCCCGTTAACGTATCTGCCCATGACTGATGTGCGGCTGGTGAGTCTTGCGATGACGAAGATCAGCGGCACGGCGACGATCCCGTTGAACACCGCGGTGAGCACGAGGGCTTGGACCGGGTCAAAGCCCACGAAGTTCAAAACCAGCCCGGACAGGGTACCGATGATGATCACGAGGTAGAACGCGCGGGCCTGCCGGAATTTGCGGAACAGGCCCTCTCTCCAGTTAAACGTCTCTGTGATGGCGTAGGACGAAGACCCGGCCAGGACGGGGATACTCATCAACCCGATCCCGATGACACCGACAGCGAAGATCAGTTTGGCAAGGAATCCGGCGTTCGGGAAGCTTTTCACCAATGGTTCCAAAGCCTGTGCTGCGTCCGCTGCGGTGACGATGTTCGTGACACCGCCCTGGTTCAAGACGACCGCGCCGACGACGATGATGAACCAGGCCACGATGTTAGAGAAGAACATGCCGAGCACCGTATCAACCCGCAGCTTCCTCAGATACGTGGTCGTCAGCGGCGGTGGGTCCTCGCCTGCAGCAGCGGGTTGTTGGGTTCGTTCGTCTTCGACAACGTTGCTGGTCTGCCAGAAAAAGAGGTACGGAGAGATCGTGGTTCCGAAGATTGCGACGAGAACGAAGAGAAACTGCTGGTTGAACTCGATGTGCGGAATCACGGTCGCTTTCACCGCTTCCGCCCAGGGCACGGTGATCAGGAACGCGGTTGCGATGTACGCAAACAGCGCGAACGCCAACCACTTCAAAATCCTGACGTACGTGCGATACGGGACCAGGACTTCCAGCACCAGGATGATCACCACGAACCCGATCGCTAGAACAACGAACGGGACCCCGGGCAGGAGCAAGTTCGCACTGGCCGCCATCGCGCCGATATCCGAACCGATGTTGAACGTATTCGCCGCGGTGACCAGCAGAACGATGGGATACAGAATCTTTTTCGGATAATTGTCCCGGATGATCGCGGCAAGACCCTTCCCAGTCACCGCGCCGATCCGCATGCACGCTTCCTGCACCGCGATCATCAGCGGCAAGGTCAGCAGAATGGACCATAAAGTTCCGAAACCGAATTGAGCGCCGGCCTGCGAATACGTCGCTATCCCTGACGGGTCATCATCCGCCGCGCCGGTCACGATCCCCGGACCCAACACACGCAACAGCCGACCAAACCCACGCTTTTTGCCTCGCCGAGGAAACACGGCGGCGCCCGGATCCTGATCTTGCGCCGGGTCGGCAACCTGCTCGTCAGTGGGACTCGTCATCGTGCGCTGAGTCTAAGCCGCCGAAGTGAAGCCTCTGACCAGGTTGCCGACACGGTGTCGGGTTTCGATCGTTAACGAGACACCCCCACCGGCAGATCGCCCTCCGCGTCATTGCACGGGTCGCGGTGTATGTCTGGCATTCCCCTGTTTCTGAGCCGACCGGCAACTTCATTCCGGCGCGCCGCGCGGAAATCGCCGACGGATATTTTACGAATTCACAAGGTGTGCCCCCGTAGACCTCGGCCAAACGGGCGCTGTTGTCACCGTGGGGTCGCACGCGTGCTGACAGCGAGAGCTTCGTCAGCTGACCGAGCAGGCCACCCTGGCCGGTCAGCGCGACGCCCTGATCCCGAGCCCCACCGATGATCTACCCATCAACCTCGTCACAGGAGTTACAGGGGTTACACCATTATCGTGTGGTCCTATCCGTTACGGTGCGGCGGAATGGTTTAGTTTCGGGCGTCGACGTGTTGGGCGATGAGTCTCAACGCTTGCCACATGTGGTTATGTTCGGCGGCGACCATTTTCATGAAAACGTCGATGGGTAACTCGTGATCGATGAGCAACCATTTCGCTTGCACTTCGTTGGACAGGTTGTCGATCTCTTCAGTGAGTGACATGTCCACATCCTTGCGTTCGGGCAGCCTCGCTGCGCCTCCTGTCCCTGCAAAGCGCGGAGCTCGTCCCAGGAGATATGAGGACCCAGGACCGAGTTTGTCATCGAGGGAAGCGTTTTGGGTAGTGCTTGCGCACGCTGACCGTTTGGGTACCGCGGTTGCCTCGCTGGGGTTAGTTCCGTGGCTGCTGGGTGGTGGAGGTTTGGGTGGTGGTGTGGTGGTGGCGGTCTCGGCGGCGCCAGTCGTCCGGGATCGCGGCCTCGAGTGCGTCATCGACCGTGATGACGCCGATGATTTGTCCGGTGTCGTTCAGGATGGGCAGGCTGAGGAGGTTGTAGTCGGCCATCACGTTGGCGATGTCGATGATGTCGTCTCGCGGGTCGGCGTGCACGGGTTCCGGGTCGGCGACATCTCGGAGGAGCGCGTCCGGGCTTGTTTGGATGGCTTTCACGAGGCTGAGGGTCCCGACGAGGCGTGAGTCGTTGTCGATGCTGTGGATTGTGGTGAGTGCTTCGGGTTGCATCGTGGATGCGTGACGCACGACGTTCAGAACGTCGGCGATGGTTTCGTTTTCGTTGATGGCAAGGTATTCGACGCCCATCAGGCCGCCGGCGCTGCCGTCTTGGTAACGCATCAGACGTAACACGTCGGCGCGTTTGATTCCGGGCAGCGCGTCAACGACGGGTCGGCGACGTTCCTGGGGCAGATCAAGGATCGCGTCGACGGCGTCATCGGTGCGCATCCGGCTGAGGATTTCTGCGATCTGCTGGGTGCTGCGGGCTTTGAGTACTTGGGTTTGGTGGTCGTCTTCGAGTTCTTCGAAGACGTCCGCTTCGAGCTCCGGGTTGCTGTGCAGGTGGCCCAGGAGATCATCGCGTTCCTTCGCGGACGCCGTTTCGATGAGGTCGGCTATTTGCGCGGGCCGGAGTCCTCTGAGCCGGCCGAAGCCTGACCGGACATGGGTGGAGGGTTCGTGTCCGATCAGGGCTTCGAATGTTTTCCAGTCCCGGACAGGGTGCTGGGTGTGGTGGGTCCTTGGTAGCCAGCCTCGGCGGTGTACGTCCAGGCCGGTCGCGAGCCAGCCCTCCGCTGTGGAGGTGATCGCGACGTCGTACGCGCGGACGAGTACCGCGCGGTCAACGTCGATGAGTCGGTGGCCGAGGACTGCTTCTTTCAGGAGCACTTCGCCGTCACGCCGCTCGAAGGGTCGGAGGTCGAGTTTCGCGTTTCGGAGGCTGATCCGGGTGTTATCGATGGCGGCGATATCGGTGACGGGTACAAAAACGTTGTTCGCCCCGACCCGCATCACGAGACCGGTCAGCGCGGGATACCGGTCGGGGCGGAGCCGGACGATGACATCGCCGAGAGTGCCAACCGTTTTGCCTTGCACATCAACGACGGCGTCGCGGAGCAGGGCGGATAAGAACAGCGGCTGGACGGGGTCGGCCGGTTCGGGGATGGGGGTCATGAGGGGCTCCTTTCCGGAGCTGGTCTAATTGTGCATCGAACGGCCGCGCCGTGCGAGAAAAATGGTCAGTTGCTGCTGGTCGCGAGTTGGATGACGCGGACGAAGACGAGGATCATGGCCAGTAGCAGGTAGACCCGGAGCACTGTCAGGCCGAGGCGTCGGCCGGTGGACATTTTCGGTTTCGCCAGCAATGCGATCGGCGGCATCCGCCAGGTTGCCCGTTCGCGCCGGTCGACGGTGTCCGGGCTGGCGGGGGCGGGGCGGATGGTTCGGTAGATCGCGAAGCCGATCCCGGCGAGAAGCGCGACACTCCCGCCGCCGATCAGGATGGCGATGATCGCTTCGGAATTGATGGCGGGGAATAACACGCTCGCGGTCAGCACGGTCGAGAGGATCACGAGGACCGCGATGATGAGCGCGGTGAAGATGTTCAACCATTTCCCGTTCACCCACGGCCCGAGGACTGCTTTGTCGTTGCACAGCAGCAGCAAGAACACGGTCGCGGAGGGCAAAAGCACCCCGGCTAGCACCTGCACGCCGACCGTGATCAGGCCAAGCGGGCTGCCTGGGATCAGGACCACGATCGCGGAAAGCACCAACAGACCCGCGAACGCGGCGTAGAACCCTTTCGCTTCGGATACTTTCCGGTGCAGGGAGTGTTTCAGGCCCAGCACATCACCGAGCGCGTAGGACGTGCTCAGCCCGACGGCGGCAGCACCGATCACGGACGCATCGATCAGTGCCAACGCGAACAGGATCCCGGCCGCTTTACTGACATAGGTACCAAGACCCGCAGCGACCCCGCCGGCGTCGGTGAAATTCCCGAAACCTGCTGTCCCGGTGAACGCACCAGATGTGACCGACATCAGGATCGCCGCCCCGACAACGACGATCACGATCCCGATCCACAAGTCGACTTTCTCGTAGTTCATGAACCGGGGGGTGATGCGTTTATCGATGATGTAGGACTGTTGGAAAAACAGTTGCCACGGCGCTACCGTGGTGCCGACAATTCCGATGATCAGGAGTGTGACGGTGGAAAGTTCAGCGCCTGCCGGGATCCCGGGGATCAGGAAACCCTGAGCGACTTCACCGATCGGTGCGTGCACCATTATCACTAACGGCACGAGCAGCAGCGACCCGGCGATCAGGAACATGCAGAGACGCTCGAAACGCCGGAACGAGCCGGTACTCACTGCACCGACAACGAACACCGCCGCAACGATCACGCCCGGGATCTGCGGTATACCCAGGTACGTGAGGCCCAGGCTGATTCCGATGAACTCGGTCACGATGGTCAGCGCGTTCAGGATGAACAAATCGATGACGCTGAACGCGCCCCAGAACCGACCGAACCGTTCCAGGATCAGCCGGGCGTGGCCCACCCCGGCAACCGCTCCCAGACGCAGCACCATTTCCTGGTTGACATACAACACCGGGATCAGCAGCAGCAATACCCACAACAAACTCGTGCCATAGTTTTGGCCGGCCTGAGTGTAGGTGCCGAACGCGCCAGCGTCGTTATCGCCGACCATCACGATCAGGCCCGGCCCAACGATCGCTACCAGAGTGCGGAGCTTCGCCGACATTTTCGTCCGCGGCGCGTCGTCGCCTAACGAGATGGTGCCGAAGGCGCCCTCAATATTGCCGACATGCGCAGAATCAAGCGCAGCCGACTCGGGCTGGGCTGCCGGATGGACGTCTGATGCGGAGGCCATGGCTGACCCCTTCCTCCCCAAGCGTGGGAATCGCGAATGAGTATGAAAAACCCAGAACCATCACGCCAACGGTGAGGGAGGGTATCGTCCGCACCCAGAACCGTGAGCCTAAACCGGTGAAGTGAACACCAGGTGAAGAGCACAACCAGCGGCACGCATGCGGGAACTGGGTTGGTGACTATCGTCCATCAGCTGCCTTTCGCCTCCGTGACAGCATCAGAAAGAGGACCGGACATGGCTGACCGGTTGTTGCCTCTCCTCGTAAGACCTTTGGCACTTCGCGGCGTCAACCCGAACAGGTTCGGGAGCCAATCGGGGCCACCCCTTAGCTCGGGGGAGCCTGTCCTGACCCGGGGCGTCTCTGGACGTTTAGGGTCGCTGGCATGTTTCCGCGAAGGAGCCTCAGCTAACAAGCGACGCCTTCTAAAGGTCAACATAACCCCAAAGTCCACAAAGACCAAACTGGGGTGCTGTGGGTTTCTCGGTCGGTGGGCCCTCTTAAGCTGAGGGACTACCGAAAGTAGAGTCCAGCATGACCGCATCGCGTAGGCGATTCACTCAGGAGTTCAAGGACGAGTTGTGCCGTGAGGTGATCAACGCGTCCAAGCCGATCAAGGACGTCGCGACCGCGTACGGCGTCGGCCCGGAAACTCTCCGCAATTGGCTGATCAAATACCGGAAGGCTAACGGTGGCACGGAGGCCGATCTGACGGTCACGGAGAGGGCCCGGCTGAAGCAGCTCGAGCGTGAAGTTCAAGAGCTTCGGGCGGAGACCGCGTTCCTAAAAAAAGCCAGCGCTTACTTCGCTCGGGAGCAGCGGTAGTGAGCACGTACGAGTACATCGATTCCCAAAAAGCTGAGCCCGATAACCGGAACTCGGTCGTCAAAATGTGTGCCTGGTTGGCGGTATCGACATCAGGGTTTTATCACTGGGTGTCCCGGCCGCAGTCAGCGACCGCGGCACGCCGCCAGGCGCTGATCGGCCGTATTCAGCACTTCTTCGAAGACTCCGAAGGCACTTACGGGTACCGGCGGATCCACGCCGACCTGGCCGATGAGGGCACGGAGTGCTCACCCGAGCTGGTGCGCCAAATCATGCGCCAGGAGTGCCTGATTGCCTGCCAGCCGCGGCCATTCAGAGTCACGACGCAGGCCGACGCTGACGCGGCAGCGAACATGCCCGACCTGCTGAAACGGGACTTCACCGCGGACCGGCCGGGAGTGAAGTTCGTGGGCGACATCACCTACATTCACACCTGGCAGGGATTCATCTATCTCGCTACCGTGATCGATTGTTTCTCGAAAAAAGTCGTCGGCTGGTCGATCGCTGATCACATGCGCACCGAGCTCGTCGAGGACGCGTTGAAGAACGCCGCCGCGACGACCCTGATCGCGCCTGACGCGATCTGGCACTCGGACCGGGGAAGCGTCGGTGAATTCAATCGGTGGAAGCAACACCTCTATCTTGGAGGTGGGTCGTGGGACGACCGAGAGGTTTTATGGCTTCG
>NZ_JASJXO010000005.1:0-117813 GCF_035018625.1 Subtercola sp. RTI3
CCCCCCCCCCCCCGCGGGGGCCGCGCCCCCGGGGGGGGGGGGGGGGCTGCGCGCGCCCCGGGGCCCGCGGGGGGGGGGGGGGGGGGGGCCCCCCCCCCGGGCCGGATGCGCAGACGAGGCGCCGGTTTTCTGTGTGATCGTCATAACGGTTTCCTAGCTCGTCGTCTGCTGCGTACTGCGGGGTGTGCCAATGACCGAATCAGTCGTTACTGGGTCGCCGAGGCGGCCGCCGTCTGTGCCGCCTTCATTGCGTCAGTCGGCGATTGGCTGCCCGACATCGCGTTCTGAAAGCCGCCCCACATCTGCTGCGAGATGAGCGGGTATTTCGTGCCCAGGTTGTCACTCGTGCGGCCCTTTGCGGCAGCGACGGCAGCGACCCACGGAGCGAGTTCGGGGTTCGCGGCGACCTGCTGCTTCTGAACCGTGGCGATGGGTGCGACGTACGACAGGGTGGTGTCGGTCGTGAGCAGGTTCGCGTCACTGGTCAGGCACGAGATGATCTTCTCGGTGGTGGCATAGCGCGACGAATCTTTCTGCACCGGTGCGGTGACGAATTCGCCGCCGGTCGGTGCAGCCGCCGATCCACCGGTCTGTGCGGGAATCGGAATGACACCGTAGCTCAGCCCCGACTTGTCGGCCCCGGCGAGCTGCCAGGTGCCGTTCTCGCTGAACGCGGTGTTACCGGCCAAGAACTCCTGCCAGCTCGTGGTCTGCGTGTTGTTGATCACCGAGTTCGGCGCGTAGCCCTCTTTCACCCAGTTCGTCCACAGCGTGGCAGCCGCGACGGCCTGAGTCGAACTCAGATCGGTGAGTTTCGCTCCCGACCCCCAGAACCAGGGCAGAAACTGAAAGCTACCCTCTTCGGTGCCGATGCCGGCGAAGGTGATGCCCTGCTTGCCGGTGGCCTTGACCTTGGCGAGCGCTGCGTTCAGCGAATCCCAGTTCGTGACACTAGCGATGTCTACGCCGGCCGCAGAGAGAATGCTCTTGTTGTAGTAAAGGGCGAGCGTGTTCGCTCCAATGGGTACGCCGAAGGTGTCGCCGTTGCTCTGCCCGGCAGCGAGGATGTTCGCGGCGAAGTTGCTCGTGTCGAGCCCGAGGTCTTTGGTGGTGCTCAGGATGCCCGCGGTGGCCAGTGTCGAAACGACGGGGTTGTCGATGAGCAGTACGTCGGGGGAGTTGCCCTGCTGGCCGGCGAGAAGAGCTTTGCTGGTCAGATCAGACGTGTCGTACCCGGTGCGCTCCATGGTGACACCGGCATCGGTGCCGCACTTGGTGACGAGCTTCGACCAGTCGGAGGTCGCATCGAACTGGGGGTACGGATCCCAGAATGTGTAGGTGCCGCCCGCGGCACTTGATGACGTGCCTGTCGCGGTGCCGCCGGATGAGCAGGCCGCCAGACCCGCTACGGCGGTGACGGCGAGGACGGCGGCCCCGACAAGGCGCGCCCTCTTGAGTGAACTGATCACGATATTCCTCTCTGAATGTGACGTGGTCTTACTGGTGCAGGTAACCAATACCGAAAACACCGAAAGTACTTTCGGTCATTACCCTAAGGGCCAGATTCCGGCACGTCAAGCGCAAAGTCGAGACACAGTGCGTGTAACAATCTACCTAGGCTTTCGGAAGAATCAGATGGGTAGGCGATGGACGCTCGCAAGCGGGGAAAAGGCGCGACGACGCTGACCGATGTCGCCGAGCTCGCCGGCGTCTCGTTGGCCACGGCATCGAAGGCGATCAACGGTGTCAGCCAGGTGCGAGCCGAGACCAGGCAGAAGGTGCTCGACGCCGCGGCCGCGCTCTCGTTCACCCCGAACCCCTTCGCCAAAGCCCTCAACTCAGCCACCACCGGCACCATCGGCATGCTCACACAAGACCTCGACAATCGTTTCGTTCTGCCGGTCTTGCTCGGTGCCGAAGATGCATTCGGAGCCGGGTCGACCTCCGTCTTGCTGGCGGATGCCCGCAGCGACTCCATTCGTGAGAACCACCAACTCAACATGCTGCTGGCGAAACGGGTCGACGGGTTACTGGTCGTCGGTCGAACCACGAACCCCCGGCCATCCATCACCGCCGGATTGTCGATACCCGTCGTCTACGTCTACGCCCCCTCTGAAGACCCCGAAGATCTCTCGTTCACGCCCGACAATCACGATGCCGGCCGGCAGGCTGTCGAGCACCTCCTCTCGCGAGGGCGCCGCCGAATCGCTTTCATCAACGGCGACCCGTCGTACACGGCCGCCCGCGATCGGGTCGCCGGCGCCGCCGAACGGATGCGCGAAGAAGGCCTGTCGCTCGTCGGCGGCACCGGGCTGTTCGGCCCGTGGGGCGAACGGTGGGGGCGTCGGTGCACCGAGTCTCTCGTCGAATCCGGTGAACGATTCGACGCGCTGCTCTGCGGTAGCGACCAGCTCGCCCGCGGCGCTCTCGACCAATTGCGGGAGAGCGCGCTGTCAGTGCCCGACGATGTCGCGGTGATGGGCTTCGATAATTGGGACGTGCTGGCCGAAGAAGCCCGGCCGCCGTTGACCAGTGTCGAGATGAACCTGCAGCAACTCGGGCGGTCGGCGGCGCAGCAACTCGTTCGTGCGATTGGTGGAACGTCAGCTCGTGGCGTGCGGCTCGGTTCTGTGCGGGTCGTGCCGCGCGAGTCGACGGGCTCCTGGACCCTCTGAGGCGAGCCTCAACGCTCGCGACTGATTCAGAGTGCGCGTTATGCAGTCGGGGTGAGCGCGTTTGCCGTCGCGGCCGCCTGCTGAGGGTCGGGAACGGTGATGGCGATCGGTGACGCGTTGTGCCGATAGATGATAATGCCCGGTCCTCGTCGGGTGATATAGGCCCGCCCACTGCCGGAGATCCGGTACCCCCAGCCGCCCCATTGCCCCGGTTCGATGGTGTCTGTGGTGACGTTCTCGATGCTGGCCAGGCCTACCCTGACAAGAGGGATGCGGAGAATGACGGAAGTGAGGCGAATGCCTCGGTGATCTACGGTCAGCTGCACCGGTGTGAGGGCGAGCGTGGAGAGTGCGGCTATGCCGAACGTGACGACTCCGACGAGCATCCCGCCTGTGTTCGATGTCGCGCCCACGATCGCGCAGAGCGAGGCAAGCGCGACCAGGGCTACCGCGATGATCGTGAAGAGAGGGCTACTGATTCGTGTGGACCACGCCACGCGTTCCCCGGGCGCTAATTCGAGCGCGTCAGTTTCTGACTCGCCCTCGATCGCACGAGAGGCCCCCGGGGGTGTCAGGAGGAAGACGAGAGCCGCGACGACAGCAGCGGCGGCCAAAATGATGGGTCGCGCGCCCAGACTAGCCTCGGCTGGGGCTGGTGCATCGACGGTCGCCCACGCCGAGGCGATCCATGCCGTCGCCAGAATCCCGCCAGTGAGCGACGTGATCATGGCCGATAACCGGCCGGAACGGAAGTGTGGGCCCGCCATGATCAGCGCGATCGTGCCAAGCGTGAGAGCCAGGGTGATGCCCGCGAATGCCCAGAACAATTCCCAGGTGGCAGAGAGCCCATCGGGCGCAGAGGCGTCGCCAGACCAATGAATCGCCATCTCCGAACCCAAAACCGGCTGAAGCAGCAAGCCTGTGACGAGGAGTGCGGCAATCGGCAGGCACGCGACAGCACTTGCGGCTGACCGCCTCAGGAGCGGCATCGAGTTTCTGGCGGGCGTCGCGGTCATGCCATTCCTTTGATCAGCCAAGACAGCTCGCGGGCAGTGATACCCGCGGCAGCGGCATCTGCAACGATGGCTGCCGCTGAGTCGAGAACGCTTCTGATGCCCGGTGCGTCGCCGCTGACGACTGTCGCCCCGCGGCCGCGACCGAGCTCGATCACGCCCGCCTCCCGAAGGGAGTCGTACGCGCGAAGCACGGTGTGCATGTTCACGTTCAACGACGCCGCGAGTTCGCGCGCAGACGGGAGCTTTTCACCGACTCTGATCTCACCGCGTGCCACACCCTGCCGAATTTGAGACGCAACCTGCTCGGCAAACGATGCCGATGACCCTTCTCTCAATCGAATAAGCATGTTTGTATTATATGCACACAATGCAGTGATGGCTGGTTGTGAAATCCGACTGTCCTACCCGCGACGTCAGCGGGCTGGGAGTGGCCTGCTCGGCAGGGCGATCAGCGACAGCAGCGCCGTGAGCGTGGAGGCCCCGAGAACGATCCAGACCACCACCGCTGTTCCCGACGCGCCGACGATGACGCCTGCCACGAGCGTGCCAGCGCCG
Source organism: Subtercola sp. RTI3 (assembly GCF_035018625.1). Lineage (NCBI taxonomy): Bacteria > Bacillati > Actinomycetota > Actinomycetes > Micrococcales > Microbacteriaceae > Subtercola > Subtercola sp. RTI3. The sequence goes on from NZ_JASJXO010000005.1 coordinate 4,247, forward strand.
ACTCCGAGCGTCATGGCGCTGACGACCCAGCCGTTCGCCTCGGTGAGAACAGCGGCCGGGCTCAACTGCGAGATGCGCTCGAAGACCTGACCGAGCGTCGGAGGAAGCATCAGCCCGGCGATGCCCGCCGCGACGACGTACGCCCAGGTCGGAAGAGAGGTGATGGCGAGTGGCAGATATCCGACAGCGAGAAGCACGCCGCAGAGGGCGAGCAGGCGCTCTGGTGTGGAGCCGAGGGGCCGGATGCCGACAACGGTTGCGCCGATCAGAGCACCGACGGCGTTCACGGCAAGAATCCACCCTGCCAGCCCGGGGTCGGCCCGAGCCGCCTCTGAGGCGGTCGCAACGATAGTGAGGGCCCCGACGGGAACACCGATGCCGAATGTGAATGCGGCGACTCGCATGACGGCGGGCATGAGAATGGGCGACCGAGCGCCGCCGGGTGAGCCGACATCGCTGTGTCGCTTTCTCGAGGCAGCTCGCGGGGCGGGGTTGACGATGAAGGCGAGTGCGCCGATCAGACCGAGCGCGCCCGCAAACAGCAGGTTGCCGACTGCACCGAACACGGCGATGCCGGCGACGGTCAGCAGAGGGCCGACGATGAAGATGATCTCTTGAGCGCCAGCATCCAAGCTGAAGGCCGCTTTCAATGGGGCGCCGGGGCTCACCAGACGCGGCCACAGTGAACGAAGCGCCGGTTCGAGCGGAGGTGTGAAGAGTCCCGCGGCTGCCGCAAGCGCAACCGCCGCACCCGGCGCCGGCTCGAGAGTCAACGCCATCCCGGTGAACGCGAGAAAGCTCAGGATGCCGCTGACGGCGAGAATAGCGACCTGGCCGAGCCGGTCGATGAGCCTGCCGAGAATCGGCTGCCCCGCGGCGCCCGCCACGATGTAGACCGCCGTGATCAGCCCGGCAAAGGCGAAATCGCCGCTGGTCGAACGCGCGAGCTGCACGATCGCGAGAGCGGCCATCGCGCCGGGGAGTCTCCCGACGAGGGAGGTGAGCAGCAGATACCCGGTATGCCGGGTGCGAAGCACGGAAACCAACGGGTAAGACGAGCTTGTCATACAGGTCAGTCTGACATATGAGTGTGATTGGATGTCTTCGTGACAGTTCTGCACGGCCCCATCACTCCACGACCGGGAGTGCCGCTACGGGTGGAGGTCTACGACCGGATCGCGGGTGCCATTCGTGTCGGTGCTCTGTCGCCGCACTCGTTGCTCCCCAGCGAGAGCGAGCTGGGCGAGGCGATGGCGGTCAGCCGTACCGTCGTGCGCGAAGCACTGTTGTTGCTCGAGGAGGACGGGCTCCTCCGCTCACGCCGAGGAATCGGCCGGGTCGTCTCCGCCTCCCAGCCAGCCGTGGGCTTCGAGCGCCTGCGCCCGATGGAGCAGATTCTCTCGGACCGGTTTCACGATCTCTCTGTCAGCCGCACCGAGGTGACGCTGCAGCAGGAGTCGGCGCTGTTCATCGCCGAAGGCCTCGGCATAACCTCGGCGTCACCGAGCCTGTTCATCGAATCTGTGCTCTCGAGCAACGGCGATACCCTCGCGCTGGTTCAGGAACACCTCCCGGCGGGGGAGAACCTGCACGCTTTCGGCACACGGGTGCAGCGGATCGTCGAAGACATCGACCCGGCGGCCACGTGCTTGGGCGCGTTGACAGCTGAGCTCGGGCCGGCCTTCGGCACAGGCCGCTCAGAACTGAGTGTGGGCACGCCCGGAGTGGTTCGCGCGAAGCTGCTGAAGATCCGGCCCACCTCGCCTGTTCTGATCGTGACGCTGACGGTTCACGTGGGCTCCCGGCCGCTCTACCTGGCCAAGGTCATCCTGCGACCGGAGGCCGGGCCGCTCGAGATCGCTCACTCTGCGGCTCGAGGGCACTCGTCGGCGTGAAGCGGTGCCCCCCGATGCGGAGGAGAGCACGGCGGTGGTACCGGTTGAGACGACAACGCACGCTCGACGGAGCTGTCAACCCCCTGGGCTCGTTCACCCGGCGTTAAGACACCGCTCCTAGCGTCTGCGTCTGAGAGAGCGTGCGCCGTCACCGTGCCGTGCGACGCGCGCTCCTCCACAACGACAGGAGGGCACCCCCATGGACGTGTTGATTACCGTCACGCTGGTCATTGCGATAGCGCTCGTCTTCGACTTCACGAACGGGTTCCACGACACCGCGAACGCGATGGCAACGTCTGTGGCGACCGGAGCCCTGAAACCCAAGGTCGCCGTTCTCATCTCGGCCGTACTCAACCTCGTCGGAGCGTTCATCTCCACTGAGGTAGCCAAGACGATCTCGCAGGGAATCATCAAGGAGGGTGACGGCGGCATTCAGGTCACCCCGACGATGATCTTCGCCGGACTTGTCGGTGCCGTGCTCTGGAACCTCGGCACGTGGTACCTGGGCCTGCCATCGAGTTCTACCCACGCGCTGTTCGGGGGGCTGATCGGGGCAGCGATCATCGGAGCAGGCGTCAACTCCGTCGACTTCGGAGTCGTGCTTTCGAAGGTCGTACTCCCGGCGCTGTTCTCGCCGTTCGTCGCCGGCCTCGTCGCGCTCGTCGCCACCTACGCCGCCTACCGCCTCACCCGGCAGGCCAGAGCGCGAGGCTCTGACCGGGGCTTTCGTCACGGCCAGACCGTGTCCGCATCTTTGGTCTCCCTCGCCCACGGAACCAACGATGCTCAGAAGACGATGGGTGTGATCACTCTCACCCTCATCGCGGCGGGCTACCAAAACTCCAACACCGGTCCGCAGCTCTGGGTGATCGGTTCGTGCGGACTCGCGATCGCGCTCGGAACCTACCTTGGTGGTTGGCGCATCATGCGAACCGTCGGCAAGCGAATCACCGATGTTCAGCCCGCACAGGGCTTCGCCGCAGAGACGAGTTCGGCCGCAACCATCCTGATCTCCTCGCACCTCGGTTTCGCCCTCTCAACGACACAGGTCACCTCCGGAGCCGTTGTCGGATCGGGGCTCGGCAAGAGACTGGCCACGGTACATTGGGGCATCGTGGGCAGGATCGCGCTCGGCTGGGTGTTCACTCTCCCGGCCGCCGCCATCGTCGGAGGGCTCGCGGCCTGGGCGGCGTCTACCAGCACCATCGGGCTCATTGCCGTCGCCGTTGTGGCGATGGTGTTCGGAGTCGGGTTCTTCATTCTCGCTCGTCGGCACCCGGTCACCCAAGGCAACGTGAACGAGGTAGACGAGAACGACCGTGCCGCGACCCAGAACGCTGGCAAACCTGAACTCTCCGCAGAGAAGGCCTGACGACCATGAGCATCCTTGACACACTCTTTTCGAGCCCTCGAGTGACGGCTGCGGCCTCCGATCAGTGGCTCGGCATCGACTGGGGAGCATTCGTGCTCGTCTTCGCCATCTCCTTCGCAGCGGCACTCATCGTCGTGGTTTTCTACGCAGTGGGACTTCGACTGCTGGCCTCCGGCTCGCCCGACGACACCGGCAATGATGGGGCTGTGATCTCGAGCGGCCGCGGCACACGTTCCGCGGCCGCGACGGTGGGCGGCTGTCTCTGTATCGCGATCGGTGTCGCCGCGGTGCTGTACAGCCTGTACCTGATCATCCCGCAGTTTCACTGACCACGGGCGCCGCTCCGATGATGTGGTCGAGCCGCACTCTATCGCCGCTGGGATGTAGCGACAATCGTCATCCGGGTCGGTCGGTTTGATGATGCCGTGACGTCGGTGGAAGTAGGGTGTTTGTGATCGACATTTTCATAACGGGGGGAAGTAAAAGATGGCTCATCGCCGGGGGTTTCTTGCTGAGATTCAGCATCAGCAGAAGTTGGCACAGACGACTCGGCGAGAGAACAGTCTTCGTTCGTTTCCAGGCTCGAAACGAGTCTGCTGGTTGGTATCTCGGCGCTCGTACGGGCAATGATCTCGGCAATTCTTCCTTTGCATCCCCCGCATCCGGTACCCGCGCGGGTGGCCTTGCCCACGAAGTCGACACTGTTCTGACCTGCGGCGACAGCGTGCATGATGGTGGAGGCGGTGACGCCATTGCACCAACAGACGGTCGCGCCTGGTGCGAACGGATCGGTCGTGGATACTTCGCCTCCCGCGGTGCTGTCCAGCTGCAGCAGCGACGACCTGTCCCTCGGCAGCTCGCCGCTGCTTTCAAAGAGCAGCGTCAGCTCTGCGCCGAGTCGGGGCATGCCTGCGGAGACGAAGCCGGTGAGCACGCCGTTCTGGGTCACCATTTTCACACAGCTGCCGCGGGCCGGGTCTGCCCACTGTGTGACCTCGTGTCCTTCGTCCCACAGTTCGGGGGAGTGGTCGCCGCCGGAGACCACGTCGATGCCCTCGGCCTTCAGCATCACCACATGCTGACGCTCGGGCGGCATCGGTGTGCCCGTGCCAGGGTCGGGGGTGATTGTTGATGCTCCGTCGTCGAGCATTCTGCCGAGCTGGATGGCCAGCCAATCGGCTTGCTTCCAGCCGGGGCCGATCAGCCCAGAGGGAGCGCCCGAGATTCGCTGGCCACCGCTGTGCGTGTTCTGCGCCACGATGTGAGCGCAGTCGCCGATCGCGAACACCGCCGGGTCGTTCCAGGCCTGCAGCTTCTCGTCGACGACGATGCCGGCTGAAACGGTCAGCCCGGCCGCGGCGGCCAGTTCAGTGCGCGCGCTCACTCCGCACGACAGAACGAGGAGGTCACCCGGGATCTGTTTGCCGTCGGCGCAGACCAGGGCATCAAAGACCTGTTCGCCCTCGGTGTCGTACCGAAACAGGATGCTCTCTGCACGCGAATGAGATGCCATCGAGACACCGGCGCCTCGGGCCGCCGCAGCAAGCACGCGGCCCGCGCCCCTGTCGAGGTTTCGTGCCATCGGAATATCGCCGTGATACACGGCAACGACCTTGGCGCCCTGTTCTGCCGCCGCCAGCGCGAGTTCCATTCCGAGCACGCCCGCTCCCAGCACGACGAGCCGCTGCTTCTGACTGACGGCTTTCAGCAGTACCGCTGCGTCGTGCAGGTCGCGGAGGGCGATGACCCCGTGGGGCAACGGTTTGGCGCCCTCGTCGAGACGTGCGGCGGATGTGGGCGCGCTGAACTTGTCGCGTCGGGAGCGTTGCAGCCCGTCGATGGTGGGGATGTTCGCTCTGGCGCCGGTGGCGAACACGAGCTGGTCGTAGGGGAGTTCGTCGCCTGAGTCGAGGTGCACCAGCTGCCGGCGTCGGTCGATTCGCACGGCAGCTTCACCCAGTCGGATGTGCGCTCCGGCCATGCGGGCTGCTGCTGTGTCGGTCGTGTCGAGCCGATGCCGTGCCGAGCGGCCAACGGCATACTCGGCCAGGAGAACACGGTTGTAGGCGTCGCTGCGTTCGGCGCCGACGACCGTCAGCGTCATTCGCTTGTCGGCGACCGGCCCGAGCAGACCTTCGACGAGACGAGCACCGACAGGCCCGTACCCGATCACAACGACACGCTGGGGTGAAATCGTCACTGGTTGCTCCCGCCGGCCTGCACACTGACGATAGTGCGCTTGAATTCCGGCATCGCTGAGATGGGGTCGACAGCACTTTCGGTGAGGAGGTTTGCGCTTTCTTCGTCTGCATAGTGAAAGGGCAGAAAGACAGTGTCATGCCTGATGGATGAGGTGATTTCGGCGTGCGCGTGAACTGCTCCCCGAGCGTTCGTTATCGTGACGGGCCCGTCGGCGACGATGCCGAGACGGTCGGCGGTGGCAGGGTGTATCTGCAGGCGGGCATTGGGCCGGGCATCCTGCAACTCGGGCACCCTGCGTGTCTGCGCGCCAGACTGATAGTGCTCAAGGAGCCGGCCCGTGATCAGAGTGAGGGTGTTACCGGCGAGGGGCCCACCGTCGCCATGGTGTGCCTTCACCGCGACAAGCCGGGCGCGCCCGTCGGCGTGGGCGAACCGGTCTCTGAAGAGACGCGGTGTTCCCGCCGAGCCGGGGGTGAACGGCCAGAAGGCAGCGATTCCGGTATCGAGCAGGTCGTGGCTCAGCCCGGAGTAGTCGGCGATCCCGCCAGCTGAGGCTCGGGCCAGTTCATCGAAGACCTCGGCCGGTGAGGTGCTGTAGGTCGACGGTGCGTTCAGACGCAGAGCAAGCTCCCGCAAGATCCACAGTTCACTGCGTACGTCGAGGGGAGGGTGCAGAGCGCGTCGTCGCCGAAGCACACGGCCCTCCAGCGATGTCATCGTGCCCTCTTCTTCGGCCCACTGGGTGACGGGCAGAATGACGTCGGCAAAGCGCGCGGTCTCTGAGAAGAAGAAGTCGCAGACGACGAGGAGGTCAAGGCTCTGAAGGCCGGCCTTCACCGCGGTGACGTCGGGGGCCGAGACCACGACGTTCGATCCGTGAACGAGCAGACAGCGCACCTTTCCGGGCTTGCCGAGTTCTGCGAGCAGCTCGACAGCGGGCACACCGGGGCCGGGTATGAGCGAAGGGTGCACTCCCCAGACTTTCGCGACGTGGGCACGAGCATCGGGATCGGTGATCTTGCGGTACCCGGGAAGCTGGTCGCATTTCTGGCCGTGTTCGCGACCGCCCTGCCCGTTGCCCTGCCCGGTCATGGTGCCATAGCCCGAGTGTTCTGACCCCGGCAGGCCGAGCAACAGGGCAAGGTTGATGGCGGCTGTGGCCGTGTCGGTTCCATCGACGTGTTGTTCCACGCCTCGTCCTGTGAGGATGTACGTGCCTGCGCCATTCGCCAGGCGCCGTGCGAATTGGCGCAACTGGGCGACGGGAACTCCTGTCGTGGCTTGCACGCGTTCTGGCCACCACGCGTTTGTGCTGACGCGGAGCGCCTCGAACCCCGTCGTTCGGGATTCGACGTAGTCGGTGTTCGCAAGGCCTTCTGCGATCACGATGTGCGTCAGCCCCAGCAGCAGCGCGAGGTCTGTGCCCGGGGCGGGCTGCACATGCATCCCACCGCCATCGTCGGTGAGGCGAGCGGTCGAGGAGCGCCGTGGGTCGACGACGATCAGGCCGCCGGCCTGGCGTGCACCGGCGAGGTGAGCGATGAACGGCGGCATGGTCTCGGCGACGTTCGAGCCGAACAGCACAATGGTTTCCGCTTGGTCGAGATCTTCGACGGGAAACGGGAGACCGCGATCGAGACCGAACGCACGGTTTCCGGCGGCCGCCGCAGACGACATGCAGAACCGACCGTTGTAGTCGATGCGGGTGGTGCCGAGAGCGAGCCGGGCGAATTTTCCGAGCTGGTAGGCCTTCTCGTTGGTGAGGCCGCCGCCTCCGAACACGGCGACAGAGTCGGCGCCGAACCGTTCGCGGCTGTCTCTGAGCCTGGCGGCGATGAAGTCGAGCGCGTCACTCCACGCGGTTTCTTCGAACGATCCGTCGGGTTGCTTGAGCAGCGGATGCACGATCCGGTCGCCTGCGTCAAGAAGCTCGGCAGCAGTCCAGCCCTTCTTGCACAGGCCGCCACGGTTCGTTGGAAACATTCTGCCTTCGATCGTCACAGAGGCGGCGCGGCCTGCTGGGCCGCCGGTCAGGCTCATGGCGCACTGCAGCGCACAATATGGGCAGTGACTGGCGGTTCCCTCAGGCATCGTGGTCTTCTCTGCTCGTCTGCTCGTCTGCTCGTCTGCTCGATGCCTGGGTTAGATTCGTGTGCCGCCGCGCTTCTTCAGGTAGAAGGTCGCAGTGACGGCGAGCATCACTGCGTACGCCATGACGAACCAGCCCAAACCGGTCGTGTATGTGCCGAAGGAGGTCTTCGACAGGCTCAGCAGTTGCGGGATCGCGAAGCCGCCGTAGGCTCCGACGGCAGAGATGATGCCGAGCGCTGCTGCCGCTTTGCGCTGGGTTGAGATGTCGGCTCCGGTCTTATTGGCGTTCGGGGTGCCCGCCCGAAGGGCGAAGACCGTGGGAATCATCCGATACGTCGACCCATTGCCCACTCCGCTGGCTGCGAACAGCACCAAGAAGCTGACGAGGAAGAGCCAGAAGTTGCCGAGAGGGAGTGTGAGGATGACGACGAGCGCCCCGACACCCATGACGACGAAGGAGATCATGGTGATGACCGATCCGCCGAAGCGGTCGGCGAGGCGCCCACCGAACGGTCTGGCAAGTGAACCGACCAAAGCCCCGAGGAAGGCGAGCGAAAGGCTGGCGCTGCCGACCGCGAAGGTCGAATAGCTCGGGAATGTGTCGGCGATGAGCTTCGGAAACACGCCGGCGAAGCCGATGAAGGATCCGAAGGTGCCGATATAGAGAAACGCCAGGATCCAGAGGTGCGGCTCCTTTATGGCGGCCAGGGATGCACTGAAGTCTCCCTTTGCGCTTGAGAGGTTGTCCATTCGCTTGTAGGCGCCGAACACCGCCACGAGAATGAGGGGCACCCAGATCCAGCCGGCCAGCGGCAGGTTGAGCGTGGCTGCGGCACCGATGGTGATCGCGATCGGTACGAGGAACTGGGCGACGGATGCGCCCAAGTTGCCGCCGGCCGCGTTCAACCCGAGCGCCCAGCCTTTTTTGCTCTGTGGGTAGAAGTAGGTGATGTTCGCCATGGAGCTTGCGAAGTTGCCGCCGCCGAAGCCGGCCAGAGCTGCGACGAACAGCATCACGCCGAAGGGAGTGTGGGGGTTGCTGACGCAGACAGCGAGAGCGATGCTGGGGATGAGCAGCAGCGCAGCGGAGATCATCGTCCAGTTGCGGCCGCCGAACTTGGGCACCATGAAGGTGTACGGAAACCTGAGCGTCGCGCCGACAAGGCTCGGCATGGAGATCAACCAGAAGATCTGGCCGGTGTCGAACGTGAACCCGCCCTTGGGCAGCGAGACCACCACGATGCTCCAGAGTTGCCAGATGACGAAGCCGAGAAACTCGGCGAAGATCGACCAGCGGAGGTTTCGGGCGGCAATGTCTTTGCCTCCACCCGCCCACTGCGCAGGGTCTTCCGGGTTCCAGCCATCGATCACGCGACCGGGCCGGAACACCAGGCCCGGCGGTGAGCCGATTGGTTCTGGGGCAGCTGCGGCGCCGGGCAGGGTGTGAGCGGGGCTGGTGGTGCTGGTCTGTGCAGTCATCTGTTTCCTCCTGGGAAATCGGCAAAGCCGTAGCCGGTAAGGGGTACGAGGGTTGTCAGGCGAGCATTGAGCGGTAAAGATCTGTGACGATGGCGACGAGTTCCGGAGGCGGTGGCTCACCTTCTTCGAGCAGGGGCGCGCTCGTTGCATCTGCCGAGGTCTCGGCGGCGAGCGTTGCGAAGTAGCCGGGGGCGAGGAGATAGCTGGAGACAATCACGCGGGAGGCCGGGTGTGAAGCACGAACGCTCGTGACAGCGCTGGCGGCGCGCGGAAATGCAGCCGACAGGAACGACACGGTGACCTCTCGGCGCAGGTGTGCTGAGAGGAGGCGACCGACCTCGTGGCAGTCTGACACTGCCGAGGCGTTGCTCGAACCGGCTGCGACCAGCACAACCTGGTCGTCTGGTCGAAGCCCGGCCTCGTCGAGGCGCCGGGCCAGGATCACGACGAGCCGCGGGTCAGGTCCGAGAGCACCACTGACGCTGACCCCGTGGCGAGAGCGGGCGGCCTCGGCGAGGTCAACGTGCACGTGGTAGCCGGCCGAGAGCAAGAGCGGCACGACGACCGCGCTCGAACCGGCAGGAATCGATTCCAGTGATGCAGCAACGGCAGGTGACTGCACATCTACGTACGAATCCACGACGGTGACCCCGGTGTTGGATTCACGAACGGCCTGAACGAGGCTGGCGATGCACGTCTGGCCGGCCGGGTCTGATGTGCCGTGCGAGGCAGCGACCATTACGGGGTGTTTTGCGATCTCCAGAACACCGTCGCGTATGCGTGTGCGCCACGTGGGCAGGGTGAGGGCTGGCTTGGTGTAGCAGGCGCCCGTCTCCAGATCGAAGACGTCTTTGTGTAGCGGCGACGCAATCGTGGCGCGCTCACCCTTTGACCCCACGATGCCTCGCGACATCACATACGCGCCGGTAGCGGGGTCGGCGTTCGACACGGCAAAGATTCGAGAGTCAGGCAGGCGAAAGAGTGCGACTTGCTCATCGCCCACCAGCGCAGCCTCACCCCAGAGGGCTTCGAGGGCATCGAATTCGCAGACGGGATTCCACCTGTCGCACACTGTTGCTCCTCTCTGCTGATCTCGGTGTAGAGGTGCGCACTCAGGTGAGTGCGGCGCTCTGCCCGGCACTGTTTCTGGCCCGGGTGAACCTCAGGCTAGACAGCCCAGGTTTCCAGAGGTGACGTCAGTGAAGTCCGCCGCGTAACAAACACCTCGCAACGGCTTCGACGCGTCGAGAGGCTTACGTCACAAGACGTTACGAAGCCGCAACAGGGCTGAAACCACCGATTTGTAGCGTGAGCCTAGACACAAGGGAGGCATTTGCATGCAGGAATCCGATCAGGCCGGTGCGCCCATCACAGCTCGGCACATAGTGGTCGTGGGTGCCGGCCCCGCTGCACACCGGTTTACCGAGTCGCTTGCCTCCCGGTTCGTCGCGGGCGGCCCCCCTATTCGCATCACGGTCTTCGGCGACGAACAGCACCGCCCCTATGACAGGGTCGCGCTGTCGAAACGACTGAGCGGCCGGATCGATCTGGCCCTGGGGTCTGAAGACCTGTGGTTGCAGAGTGAAGTTGAGCACCGACCGGGCACCGCCGTTGTGCAGGTCGATCCTGCGGCGCAGACCGTGACCCTCGAATCGGGTGAACTCGTCGGTTACGACGAACTTGTGCTCGCCACAGGGTCATTTGCCACAGTGCCGGCCATCGCGAACGCTCTCGCTGGCCGTGTCTATCGCACCGTCGACGACGTCGACGACCTCGTCGCTGAGGTCGAAACCCTCACAGCACGGCATGCACGCGCGGTCGATGTGGTCGTGGTCGGCGGTGGTCTGCTGGGTCTTGAGGCAGCAGGAGGACTGAATCGCCTCGGTGCCAGCGCTTCGTTGGTGCACTCGGGCCGCTGGTTGATGTCATCCCAGCTCGACGAGGGCGCAGGGCAAGCTTTGGGACGCATCATCCAGAACCAGGGAATCAGCCTGAACCTCGCCGTCAGGCCCTCCGAGATTCTGCTCGACAGCCACGGTGAAGTGGTCGGCGTTGAGTTGACCGACGGCCGGCGTCTCGACGCTGACATCGTCATCTTCTCCATTGGTATCACTCCCCGTGACGAGCTGGCCCGAAATGCAGGCATCTCGACCGGCGAACGCGGGGGAGTCGTCATTTCCGCCGCTTGCGAGAGCTCGGCAGCGCATGTCTGGGCCATCGGCGAAGTTGCGAACATCAACGGTGCGTGCGTGGGACTGGTCGCGCCAGCCAACGCCATGGCCGAGGTCGTTGCAGATCGAATCTGGGGCGGCCAAGCCCTGTTTCCCGGTGTCGACGATGCCACGAAACTCAAGCTCTCCGGCGTGGAGGTCGCGAGCTTTGGCGATGCGTTCGCGGCGACCGAGCACTCGCTCGAGATCGTCTACGCAGACCCCGCGCGCGGCCTGTACCAGAAGATTGTCGTCAGCGACGACGCGAAAACGCTGCTCGGAGGTATCTTCGTTGGCGACGCGGCCCCGTACGCCAGCCTGCGCCCCCTCCTCGGGCGCGAACTGCCGGCCGAACCGGGTGCATACCTTTCCTCGGCAGGAGCTGAGGTGCCGGCCGGGGCAGACCTCCCCGATGATGTTCAACTTTGCTCGTGCAACAACGTCTCCGTCGGTGCCGTGCGGTCGGCCATCCACGGGCCCGGCGGCCCTGGGCTCGGTTGCACCGACCTTGGCGAACTCAAAACGTGCACTCGCGCCGGAACCCAGTGCGGGTCGTGCGTGCCGTTGGTGAAGAAGATCCTCGAAACCGAGCTTCTCGCGGCCGGTCTCGAGGTGTCGACCGCTCTGTGTGAGCACGTCAGTCTCAGCCGAAGTGAACTTTTCGAATCAGTGCGGATCCTGGGTCTACGTTCGGTTGAAGACGTGATGACACGGTTCGGTGCAGGGCTCGGCTGCGACGTTTGCAAACCGGTCATCGCCTCGGTCGTGGCCACACAGACATCCGCCTACATTCTCGACAATGGTGCCGGCCACATGCAGGACACAAACGACCGAGCTCTCGCGAACATGCAGAAAGACGGTACGTACTCGGTTGTACCCCGCATTCCCGGCGGCGAGATCACCCCCGCGAAACTGAAGGTCATCGCCGATGTCGCCGCGCACTACGACCTGTACACGAAGATCACCGGCGGCCAGCGCATCGACATGTTCGGTGCGCGGCTTGAACAGTTGCCCGAGATTTGGAAGGTGCTGGTCGACGCCGGATTCGAGTCTGGACAGGCGTACGGCAAGTCACTTCGAACCGTCAAATCGTGCGTCGGCTCCACCTGGTGCCGTTACGGAGTTCAGGACGCCGTCGCCATGGCTGTGCGCCTCGAATTGCGCTACCGGGGACTTCGTTCACCTCACAAGTTCAAACTCGGAGTGTCGGGCTGCGCGCGGGAATGCGCTGAGGCCCGAGGCAAAGACATCGGCATCATCGCCAGCGAGAACGGCTGGAATCTCTACGTCGGCGGCAACGGCGGATACCAGCCCGCGCATGCCCAGCTCCTCGCGCAGGATCTTGATGATGAGACCCTCATCTCGTACATCGATCGCTACGTGATGTATTACATTCGAACCGCCGAGCGCCTGCAACGCACCGCACGCTGGCAGGAAGAGCTGCCCGGTGGGCTCGATCACGTGCGCGAGGTCGTCTGCGAAGACTCCCTCGGTATCGCGGCAGATCTCGAGGCGGCTATGGCACTGCACGTCGAGAACTACGAAGACGAATGGGCGGCGACGCTCAAAGACCCTGAACGGTTGCGTCGTTTTCACTCGTTCGTCAACGCACCGAACACGCCCGACCCCTCCATCGTGAAGGTCTCAGAGCGCGGCCAGAACAGGCCGGCGTTTCCTTCCGAGAAGGCCGCGGGCACCGTGATGCTCTCGGGCCCGTCCATCCCAGTGAGGTCGTCGCGGCCATGAATGTCTCCCTCGACCTCGAAGGCAGCCGTGTCATCATCGTCGGCGCGGAATCAGCCACCCGGCGAGTAAGGGCACGCTATCAGGCGGCCGGGGCAGAAGTCACCGTGTTGTCAGCGGGAAGAGCCCGAGTATCGCTGGCTTCGGCGGCCGGCATCGGCACCATTCCAGGCGGACTTCCCGGCGATGAGGCTGCTGGGCAGTCGGCAATGCCGCACCTGATCGTGTGGGTCGAGGGTCGCGAATCGCAGCGCATCGATCTTCTGTCAGCCGCTCGCAGGCTCAGAGTCTCAATGACGACCGAACACCCCGCCGCGCACCTGCCGCGTGGCTCCGTGACGCTGGTCGGCGGAGGCCCCGGTGAGCTCGACCTGATCACGGTAGCCGGGCGACAAGCTCTTCTCGAGGCTGACGTTGTTCTCTATGACAGGCTCGCGCCCACCGAAATCCTCGCGGCGTGGGCGCCGGCCGCCGAGCTCATCGACGTGGGTAAGGCGCCCGGCCACCACGCGGTGCCGCAACAGGAGATCGAGGCGATTATCGTCGAAAGGGCGTTGAGGGGTTTGGCCGTCGTCCGCCTGAAGGGCGGAGACCCGTTCGTCTTCGGCCGCGGTGGCGAAGAGGTGCAGGCCTGTCGCGACAATCAGATCCCTGTCACTGTCGTACCCGGCGTCACCAGCGCGATCTCCGTACCGGCGGCGGCAGGCATCCCTGTGACCCATCGCAACGTGAGCCGGGCGTTCACCGTCATTTCGGGTCACGCACCACTCAGCCCGGATGAACTGACACACCTGAGCGGGCTTGGCAGTACCATCGTGCTGCTGATGGGCGTGGGCACGCTGGTGCAAACCGTTGCTGGGCTCCAGACCCATGGGATGCGTTCCAGCATGCCTCTTGCGATCGTTGAACGCGGGTACAGCATTCATCAGCGCACGACCTTCAGCACAGTCGGCGAAATCACCTCGCACCTCGCAGCAATCAGCCTCCGCTCGCCGGCCGTCATCATCATCGGCGAAGTCGTTCGGTTAGCCTCAGGGGAGACGCCGAACCAGGGGGCCGTCGACCTGATCGTAAATTCGCTGCCAGCGCCATGACAGAAGAGGAGTGATGTTCAATGACTGACAGTCTGCCTCCGCTCGATGCTGCTGTCCTTCCGGGTTTTCGAAGCGACCAACTGGAGGGGTTCCGTATCGGCATCACCTCTGACCGGCGATCGGAAGACCTCATTGCCGCGTTCCAACGGCGCGGAGCAGATGTGACACACGCGCCCACCATCCGGATGACCGGGGTGACCGACGACAGCGCTCTCGATGCAGAGACCCGGGCGATCATCGAAGCCAAGCCCGACGTTCTACTGGCGACCACGTCATACGGAGTCAGGCGCTGGTTCGAGTCGGCTGACGCGGCCGGTCTCGGCGACCAGCTGGCGGCACAGTTGGAGAACACCCGCATCCTCGTGCGCGGCCCCAAAGCGCGTGGCGCGATCCGCGCAGCAGGCCTCGACGACGACGGCATGAGCGAGCGAGAGACCACAACATCGCTGGTGGATCTCGTTCTGCGAAGCCCCGTGATGGGCCAAACCGTCGCCGTGCAACTGCACGGGTTCACCGACCCGGTACAACTGGCGCGCCTCACCGCGGCCGGCGCCACCGTACTGACCGCCGCCCCATACCGGTGGACACAACACGAAGACTCGGCCCGGGTGCTTCGCCTCGTCGACTCGATTTGCCAGTCATCGATCGATGCCGTCACATTCACCAGCGCACCAGCGGTCGATTCGCTCTTCACCACGGCGGAAGCCGCGGGAAAGCTCGACGCTCTGCAGGCGGCATTCCGCGAGAACGTCGTCGCGGCCGCAGTTGGCCCTGTCACCGCGGCACCGCTCGTTCAGGCTGGTATCTTGCCCATCGTGCCCGATAGGTTCAGGATGGGTGCCCTCATCAGGCTGCTCTGCGAACATCTCGTGGAGACCCAGATCAGACGGCTCGCATTCGAACACGGTGAGATCGAACTCCGGGGCCGAACCGTGATCGTGAACAATGTGAAGGCGACACTCAGCCCGGTCTCGCTTGCGCTTCTGCGCAGTCTTCTCGACGCGCGAGGGGCAACGGTGTCTCGCCTTGAACTCGCCGGTTCTGTTGCCGAAACACTCGATGATCACGGCGTCGACGTGGCAATCAGCCGACTGCGCCAAAACCTGCCACACCCGCACGCAATCTCAACCGTAGTCAAGCGCGGCTACCGCATATCGACTCAGTTGCTCTGACCCCCGCAGCTGACGTCACCGGGGGTGCAGCCACCCTTCACCGGGAATTCACGTGCCCAGGGTGGGGTCTGTTTCAGCAGACGGCGTCTTCTGGGTCTGCCACGGCCAACGCCCGGTTATTTCGAGCTCCAACGAGAAGCTGAGGAAGGTGCGGATCAGGATGATCGCTGCGAGCACCGCCACGCTGTCGAGTGTGGGTGTCACCGCGACCGTGCGGATAATGTCGGCCGCGACCAGAAATTCGAGGCCGAGAAGGATGGACCGGCCCAGATACTGGCGGTAGGCCCGGTACACAGGGCCCTTCTGCTGGATGATTCGCGCGATGACGAGCGCTGTGGATATCGCAGCGCCACCGAGGATTATGAGTACGCCGGCACCGTCGAGGAGGCTCCCGCAAATTTCGACCACGTTCTGAAAGTCCATGCACTAAGACAAGACGCAACCGGGTTCGTCCGCAACCCTCCACGGCTCTGCGCCCCCGGCCTTGCGGGCACAAGTCGTCGGCATTTTGGTGGCCATCTATTCGGCCTCGAAGTACGTCACAGCACTCTGCCCAACGCACTCGAATCACGCGGCGCGTCTGGCTGCTCCGACGACGATACCCACGACGACACCGATCAGCGCGATACGCAGGGCGCCTCGATTCGAGGGCCGATCGGGCAGCGCTTGGTCGGCGCCGGTGGGTTGAAGCTGCGCTGTCAGGTTGCCGCCGGCGTGGTTTTCCGCCATGAACGCCAGTCGGCGAAGCGTCTCGATGTTGCGGATGAACAGCGCCGGATTGAGCAGTGTGTGCGGAATGAGGGTGGTGGGACCCTTCACCGGTCGCTCGATGATGGTCACGCGGCATCCTTTCGGATGCGGCTGCACCTCGACCGTCACTCGCGCCTCACCGAGCGGCCACCCCTTGGCCTGCATCACGGCACGGTGCGGTGGGTTCCACTCCAGTGACGTGGTCTCGTCGTTGATCAGCACCGGCCAGACGCCGAACGAGTGATGCAAGCGCGAGCCGACATGCGGCCACGACGTGTCGACGTCACGCATACGCGAGGCGCCCACCACCCAGTTGGGAAAGAACCACCCGTTCGCGATGACCGCGAATACTTCTTCGGGTGCACAGTTCACGGTTCGGTGATTCGTAGACATCGTTCTCCTCCTCTTTCGCGGCCCCCGCCGACGATCGACTGGAACGGGAAACCATCACCGAGGCCTTCCTCGAACACAGTTGTCGGCTGCTGCACTGACAGCGTAGGGGCCGACCCGGGGCAAGCGCTCCGGCTTGTGTCGACACCTGCATAGGAGTACGGCTGCGGCCGGTCTCACCCGGCGACTCGAACCCAGTGATCGAGTAGGCGAACTCGGCTGCGCATCACCGCGGCGCCTGCCCGCATCACGGCGGCGTCGCCACCTTCGACACACAGTCCCAAGCCTGCTTCAGGCACTGCGGCGACGCCTCCGCATCGATACGACCAGCACCGCGCCAGAACTGAACAGCAGAACGGCCCCGGCCAGGTAGCGCCATGGGGTGAACCCGGTATTGGCCAGGTTCGAGCCTCCCGCCGTGGTCGAACTGTTCGAACCCCCTGAGCTACCGGCCGTGCCAGGAGTGATCGTCGAACCCGAACCAGCCGAATCACCCGGCGTGCTCGGGTCTACCGGAGGGGTTGTGACACCGGTGCCGTCTGATGCAGGAGCGGTCGCGATGTCGTAGGTTCCGGCCGCAACGGTCAGGTTCACGTAGTCGCCCGTGAGAGCGGCCGACTGAACGGCCGAGGTTCCCGCAACGGGTGCTCCGTGGCTGAAGACGGTCTGACCGTTCACCCGAATGTCAGCGTCGCCGCCGAACGTCGGCACGGCGATCGTTCCCGACGTCTGGGCAGGAGCTTCGACGTGCATCGCGAAGTCTGAACCGGTGCCGTGGCTCCAGTTCACGACAACCGGGCCGTGCGGCGTGGGGGCCTGGCCCTTTGTCCAAGCGAGGTCGCCGGTGTGCGGCTGAACGAGCCAGGTCGCGTAGCCGGCTGACACCGGCTGGATGCCCAGCACGTACTTCGAGAGCGCAGAGACCGGCATGGTCGACCATCCGTGCGCCATGTTCGTGTTCGGCGCCGCCTGCGTGCCCGACGTGTTCAGGTTCTCCCAGAAGGTACCCGTGTAGAGGTCGCCGGGTGCAATCATCGGGCCCCACTCATTCGAGAGCAATTGCAGAGCATCAGAGGTGTTGCCCGAGCCGAATCGTGCGTTCAACTCGAACCCAGAAACGAACGGACTGACTGTCTCTTGATAGCCGCTCGAGAAGGGCAGCGTTCCAGCCGAGGTCCAGAGGCTCGACTTGATGGAATCGAGGATGCCCTGCACCTTGTCAGCCGGAGCGATACCGAAATCGATCGCCAGCACGTTCGCGTCTTGCGCAACGACGTTCGTGACCGAGCTGCTGAGGTTGTAGACACCCGTCTGGCTGTTGAACAGCTTCGAGTTGATGGCGTCTTTGAGAGCAACAGCCTGGTTGGAGTAGGTCTGACCCTGGTCGGGTTGGCCCACCGCGGCAGCCAGCGTTGCGCCGTCGGTCAAGATCTTGTAGTACAACGCGTTGAACGCAGTCACCTCTCCGGTCTTCGAACCGTCGTAATAGTCCCAGTCGGCTCCGGTTGAGCTATCGGTGACGAAAAGTCCGTTCGGGCCCATTTGTGAGGCGTTCCAGGCCAGCTCGTTGACGACCAACGGCCATTCCTTCTGAACGAACGCCGTGTCACCGGTGTACTGGTAGTAGTCGGCGAGTGCGCGAACGAAATACATCGAGTAATTCGCCGAATATCCGCCACGAGTGCTCGACGGTGGTTCGGTGTTGAGCGGCGTCTGGGGCGGCATGCTTCCCGGCATGTAGCCGTTGCTGCCGGCCCAGCTGCCCAGCAGTTCCAGCGAGCCGCGTATGTAGTCGGCCGAATCTGACGAGTAATACAGGGTCGGCCCCTCGACTGCGAGGTCGCCAGACCACACCGCTCGGTCTCGCTTGGCGCCGTCGAGAATCAGAGGCACGGCATTGTTTCCTGGTACGTCGAAGTCGGCAACCGCAGATGAGTCGGTCAGCGTGTTCGAATACAGGTCGCCGCCAGGGCCCGTGACCGTGAGGTTCTTGAACATGCCCTCTTCACCACTGAATTGGCGAAAGCCCACTGAACCTGCAGAGAAAGCCGGTCTACCGGCGCCGAAGGTCGACGAATCGAACGAGGCCACTTCGGTGCCGTTGATGGAGGTGGTCACGGTCGACCCACTGACGACTTCGGTGATGTCGTACCAGGACCCGAGTTGTATCGTCATGGGCAGTGGCACAGTGGCGATCGTCTGGTAGCCGCCGTCGGCGCCCTGGTACACCTCCTGCAGAACATTCGTGGTTCCGGCCGAGCCGAGAATCATCAGATAACCGCCCTTTTGAGCGGCGTGACCACGCACCATCCAACCAGCCTGCGTTGTAACGATCTTCGCGCTGAACGAGGCGGTGTAGTCAGTCCAGCCGGAGCCCGCGGTAAGCAGCCCGACGCCCGCACTCGTTCCGGGAACATCGAGCCCCTCAGCGCTGGTCGTCCAGTGCTGACCAATACTGTTGGTCGGCACCTGGTTGAGCTGAGCCGTGTAGACGCCGTTGTACCAAAACTTGTTGAGCGCATCCGAACTCGACTCGAAGTTGCCCGTGAGGGTATCGGCCGTGATCTTCGGTGGGGTGAACTGGATGCCCGCACCGGTGAGCGTGAGAGAGCCCGGGGTCGTCAGCGTGATCTGCTCGTACCGTTCGCCACCTTGAATGTCGGGGTTGGTGATTCGCCCTGGCCCGGTGACGTGATACGTATCAAAACGCTTGCTGTCCCCGCTGGCCCAGGGTGAGACTCCGTCTCCCTCCGGGCCGATCTGGGTCAGCGTTTCGCTGTACCCGGCTTGCAGGGTGGGGTCGCCCTCTGACGCGCTCACATCGAAGATCGGGAACCCTCCGACGTCGTGCCCATAGTCGAGCACGATGCTTGCTGCGCCCTTCATGACAGGAGCCGGCGGATCAGTTTGATCGGTGACGGTCTTCTGGGTCGCGAAGCTCGAATCGCTCGCGTCGGTCGAGCTGGTCTTGATCGTGTAGTCGACCGGGAACGACGCCGTCTGCCCGTCGGTCGACAGTGTGTCGGTGCGTGGCCAGAGCACAACACTGCTGATATCTGTGACGGAGCCGAGGTCGATTGTCGCCCACACCGAGTTACTGCCCAGGTCGGCATCGGTATGGATGTTCGTGGTCCAGCCGCGCGCGACACTACTCTGTGTGTCGGTGACGCCGTCGGTCAGATATTTCGAGCCCCAGCCGAAGTTCTCGAGCGAATCGTTGGCCGTCACCGGCTTGTTTTGGGCGAGATCGACGGAGCCATCCGCGCCGAAGACCTGCACCTCGGCGAGCTGCGTGTAGTGACCCCCCGTGTCGTTCGATGCAGGGAGCCCCAGTTTTGTGACATCGAGCCTGAGGTACCGGGCCTGTGTGGCGACGTCGATGCTGACCGGGCTGGACTGGATGGTCTGCGGTGTGGCAGTCAGAGTCGTCGACTGGCCAGAGCTCGGGTCGAGCAGAGCTCCGGCGTTCGTCACATCGCCCGAGGTGCGCACAACCGAGACCGGTCGCACGTCGCTCGACGTCGGTGATTGCACATATTTCTGCCAGTCGGCTGATACAGGCCACCCCGGAGTAGATGCGTTGTTTCTGACGACTGCCGAAGCAGAACCCCCGGCGAGAGCGAGACTGCCGATCGCTGTCGCTGCGGCGACGGCGATGACAGCGGCACGGCGTGCGCGCGGTCGGAAAGATGGATCAATCGACATTGAGAGTCCTTTGGTTCGACAGGCAGCGCCTGAGGAGAGCCTTCGAAGACTATATGAATCGTTTCAGAATGCGCAACCTTTTACGATGGCGGAGAGTCCGCACAACTGAAACGCGCCGCCCTCCGATGGCAACGGAACACCGCGAGACGGTCTGAGCAGCGAGGTCACTGCCGAGCGAGAAGTACCACCCCGTCAGCGGCATCGACCATGCGGTAACCAGAACCCTCCGCTGAGTCCACGAGGCGGGCGAGCGCGCCTGAGTCGAGCGGAAACTGGTGGGGGATGGATGTGTCGGCGACGATGAATTCGGGCCTGCTGGTCTCGATCGGAAGGATGCCGAAGAGACTGACCTCTGCTCTGCCGGTGAGTTGTGCAGCGAGGGAGTTCGACGCCGCGACGCTGGCTCCGTCGGGGATTTTCGCCAAGACGCTCCGAGCCGCGGTCACGTGCTCACTCGGCTGCCACAGGGCGGGGGAGAACAGCTGCGCGAGCGGAGACGCCGTGAGCAGTGCCGTCGTGGACACCAGGCTCACCAGAAGAACGAGTCGGTGTCTGGCAGAACCCCATCCTCTGCGCCTGAGCCGCACGAGCGCGTCGACGAAGGCAGCGCTCACAATGGGCACGAGCACCGCATCGTAGTGAAACGCGTTGCCCCAATAGCCGGGGTTGTCAGAGAGAAACCGCCACGCCAGAGTCGGGATGACCAGAAGCACGATCGGCGAGCGGAGCGCGATGAACGCGGTGGGCAACAGCAACAGAATGACCGTCTCGACCTTGAGGTTGTTGAACATCAGAGTCATCAGCTGGTACATCGCGCCGTCGAGCCCGATCTGGCCCGTGTAGCTGTTCTGACCGCCGGGGTTGAAGAGCGGAATCAGGGCGTAGCTCTCGATGGCAGTGGCAGCGAGACCGAACATGACCGTCGCGATGCCCAGGCGTCGAACGGGCCGATTAAAACGGCCGGCGAGCACGGCGATGAGCGCACCGATCGCCGCCACGGTCAGCCCGAGGTCTTCTTTGACAAGAACCAATGGCGCGGCCCACAGTGCGGCAGCCCTGAGGCGCCTATTGCCGAGCGCAGTGAGAGAGAACGAAAGGAGGGGTACGGCACAAGCGATTTCGTGAAAGTCGAACGCGACGGCATGGGCGAGGCCGCCTGCGAGCCCGTAGCTGATCGCGACGACGATCGCCGTTTTCGGGCCCAGGCTGCGGGCGGCCCAGATGGTGAGCGGTACGACCCCGACGGCGATGAGAACGGCTTGGGCGACCAGCAGCACCTGCGGGCCGTTGAAGACGAGGTAGAGGGGCGCTAGTGTGGCCAGGATCGGGGAGAAATGGTCGCCCAGCAACGAATAGTCGATGCCCTTCAGCAGCGACGAGGGCAGCTTTCCTTCAGAGTAGGCACGTACCCCTTGATCGAAGATTCCGAGGTCATACCCTGTGGTCAGCAACTGCGCGTGTCGCTGCAGTGCCAGTGTGGCGAAGATCGCGGCGAGCACCAGTGCGCTGCCCCAGCCCAGACGGTGGGCGCCACCGAACGAGTGCACCACACGCCCCCGATGCGCCAGAGGGTGACCGGTGTGGTGTTCGGGCCGATCGGCAAGCAGTGTGTGGTGAGCCATGCACTGATGGTGCGAGCCGGCGGCTGACCGCCTCCTGATGTACCCTGACGTTTTCGTCAGATTCCCGCGGAGCGGGGGTGCGAGACTGGGGCCATGCGCATCTTGGTCGTCGACGATGAGCGAGCGTTCGCCCGAGTTCTGGCCACCGGGCTCACCGCTGAAGGTTTCGTGGTCGATACCGTCTACGACGGTCGCACGGGATACCTGATGGCGGCGACCGGGGCCTATTCTGCGATTGTTCTCGACCTGATGCTGCCCCACCTGAGTGGGTTCGCCGTGTGTGCCCGGTTGCGCGCCGACGGAGTCATGACGCCGGTGATCGTGCTCACCGCCAAGAACGGCGAGTTCGACGAGGTTGAAGCTCTCGAAAGCGGGGCAGATGACTACCTTCGAAAACCGTTCAGCTACCCGGTGCTGGTGGCGCGCATCCGGTCGCTGCTTCGTCGCCCCACCTCGATCTCTGACAGTGTGGTCACCATCGGCGATCTCGTGATTGATGCCGCCCGTCGCCGTGTTCAGCGTGGGGCTACGCTCATCGAGCTCAGCGGCCGCGAATGGAACATCCTTGAGACACTTGCGCGGGCCGCAGGTACCGTCGTCTCAAAAGAAACTCTGCTCGTCGAAGTGTGGCCGAACGAAGCCGATGATGTGAACCTCGTCGAGGCGCGGGTCAGCGTCTTGCGCCGCAAGATCGACGTGCCCTTCGGGCGGCGCTCCCTCGAAACTGTGCGCGGTGCCGGTTACCGCCTCGTCGACGATCGACCCACGCCCGATAGTCGGGCGGAGGTGCACACGTGAGAGTCGTGCGTGTGCCCGCCCGGGTCACGATTGTGGTTCGTATTGCACTGATCGCCGGGATGCTGGCATCGGTACTGCTGGTGAGCGGAGCGCTGCTCGTGCGTGCGGCCCTGCACTCGGCCCAGATGACCGCGACGCAGCAATTGGCTGGGGTTCAGGCCTCGCAGATCATCGATGCGACACGCCAGAATGTGCGCCTGTTCGGCGAATTCGGGTCGTTGCCGTACGAACTCGTTCGCACCGATGGGGCGCTGATCTCGTCGTCGCCAGAATTCGTCAACGCTGAGAGCGACCGCCCGGTCGTGCCGCCCCCGCCCGAAGATGCGTCACAGATCGGCGGAGAAGTCTTCACGGCCACGATCGCCTCAGGGCCGTTGTCGGGTCAGACCCTGACCGCGGTGAGCAGCACGCTTCGCGCCTCGAGCATTCTCGTTGAGCCCGGAGGAGACATTCCCGGCGGCTCGGTCGCTGACGTGGATATGACGGCGTATCGAGCGTATGTGTTCGTGACAACGACCGCCGCAGACCGGGCCGTCGCGACCATCGATCCCTACCTCTGGGCGGGTGTGGTTCTCGCAGTCGTACTCCTGGCCGGTACTGCCGCGATCACCGCGAAACGGTCTCTGCGGCCGGTCGATCAGATGAGGCGGGCGGCAGACGCGATCGCGGGAGCGCCTGACGGAGCGCGGCTGAGTGTGCCCGACTCCGACGACGAACTGAGCGCGCTCGCGGCGACCCTCAATGCGCTGTTCAGCAGAATCGATGAGGCGGCGCTGCGCCAGAAGCGCTTCACTGCCGATGCCGCTCACGAGCTGCGCAGCCCCATCACGTCTCTCATCACCGCCCTCGAGATTGCTGAGGCCCACCCCGGTCTCGTGTCGGCAGAATCCACACTGTCGCACGTTCACGGCGAAGCCCGACGGCTGGAGGGCCTCGCCCGAGACCTGCTCGAGCTCGCGGCAGCGAGCAGTGCAGAACCGGCGCAAACCGAAGGGCGTTGCGATGTTCGGGCCGTTCTCCGCGACGCCCTCAGTGAAGTCGAGGCCCGATCTCCCGGCGTCGGTATCCGGATGCTGGAACCAGCGTTGACCGGGGCCGTTCTGGTGAGGCTCCCACCGCGGCAGTTGCGCCGGGTTCTCGTCAATCTTCTCGACAATGCGACTCGTCACGCCCGCACCGTTGTCGACAGTGAGCTGACAGTCGATGTCGACGCCTCCATGGCGCGCATTCACATCGCGAACGATGGCGCACCCATCCCGAACGACGATCTGGCACGAATTTTCGAACCGTTCGTTCGGCTCGACGAATCTCGTTCGAGAGACACTGGCGGCGCGGGGTTGGGGCTGGCGATTGCGTTCGAGATCGCAGCCGGGGCCGGGGGGTCGCTCACCGTGGCATCGACACCGTCGCGCACGGTGTTCACCGTCAGCCTCCCGTGCAGCGAAGATTCCGACGTCTCGTGAGGTGAAGCCCCGGCGGCGACAGAGAGACGGAACCCGGTCAGTACAGTCGTCAGCTCAACAGCAACAGGACTGAATCAATGAGAACCAGCACGGCAGTCGAGAAGTGGACTCCGAGAACGATGGATCTTCTGCCACCGTTTCTGGTGACGATCACGGCGTCGGCGAGGGGAATGAGAGCCATGACGAGCATGAACAACCCCGTCGCGTGTGCCCCGCCGAAGCAGACCAGCACGACACCGAGAAGTGCGACGCTGATGTCTCTGGCGCCTTTGGCGCTGAGATATGCCGAGCCGCCGTCAGACCCGGCCGGTACGCCGTAGCCCTCAGCGGCGACGCGGGGGTTCAGGAGGAAACGCACCCCGATCGCGCCGAGCGCGACGCTGATGAGGAGGGCAAGAATGTTGCCGATGATGAGGATCATGATCTTCTTTCTGGTGAGTGGCTGAGCGGGAAGCTGGTGCTGTTGGGGTCAGACGATGAGGGCGAGGGCGAGGGCAAGAACGGCCAGACCGAGCAGGGCTGCGCGGAGCCAGATGATCTTGTCCCAGTCGCGCTGCAGCGCCCGGGCGTTGGCCGGTGTCTCGTGGCTGTCGGCAGCGGCGGTGAGAACGCGGTTGATCGGCGCGCTGATACGCACGTAGAGCACAAGCCAGGTGACCCAGATGAGCGTCGCGAGCCCGGCGGCGATCGCCCCACCGAGGGTGCCAGAGAGGAGAAGTAAGACCGCCGCGGCCGCCGAGGCGATCAAACCGATGACACCGGGTACAGGCATTCGCTTGTCGCCGTACCGATGCACGTTGCCCATCGTCGAGGTCAGCGTCGGGTCATCGACCCGTTTCAGCGCGGGCTGCAACACGAGCGCGGAGAAGGCATCGGTGCCGAACACGAGGGCGGTTCCGAGAAGTGCCACAATCAGCGCACTGTTCACGAGGGCGTTCACAACGTCACCTCCGCACGCATGAGTGCTGACGAGGTCGCTGGGTCGATTGGTTTGACGTGCATAGGAGATCCTCCATCTGGGTTAGCGATGCTAATGCCACAACGATAATGCCGCTCGATCCATTTGTCAAAGCGTTGCTATAACAACTAGCGATGCTATGGTTTGAGAGTGACTACCGCTGATCGAAGACTCCGAGAACGTCTGGCGCAACGCCAGCTCATCACCTCCGCCGCCCGCAGAGTGGCCGAGAGCGAAGGCTGGGATGCGGTGACGACCCGCCGGCTCTCTGCCGAGATCGAATACAGCCAGCCGGTGATCTACAAGCATTTCGCGTCACTCGATGACCTGTACGAGGCTGTCGCGTTGCAGAGTTTCACCGAGCTGAGTGACGCGTTGCGAGAGGCTCGGGGGGTGGCAGGTCTCGACGACGTACGCGCGGTTGCCCAGGCGTATCTCGACTTTGCCGACGAGCATCCGGCACTGTACGAGGCGATGTTCACCAGAAGTACTCGGCTACCGTTCGGTGACTCAGAAACGCCTGCCGCGTTGACGGCGGCCTTTGCTGAGTTGCGCGCGGGCATCGCCTCGGTGGCCCAGGGCAGAGACGTCGACACTCTGACAGAGGTGTTCTGGGCGGCCCTTCATGGTCTCGTTTCGTTGCAGCGCGGCGGTCGTCTTCGGCACGGTGCCGAAGACGGCCGACTCGGGCTCCTGGTTGAGAGCCTGAGTCTCTGACGACAGGTTCTATTTGATTAACCGCTTGACCAAGAGGATTGACGCGTATATTCTCTGATCAAGCGGTTAATCAAAGGATGTCAACGACGATGCCACAACACATATTTTTTCAGCCTGAGGGTGCCTGGGTGGGGGATGTGATCCCGTTCGCAGAGAACGGCGAGTTTCGGTTGTTCTACCTCCACGAACAGCGCGCCTGCCCCAAGCCGGGTACTCCGTGGCACCTTGTCAGCACGAAAGATCTGGTGGCCTTCGAAGATGAAGGGCTGGCGTTCGACCACGGCTCGGCAGACGACGTCGACTACAACGTCTACACCGGGAGCATTGTGCGGGGCCGTGACGGCGAGCACCACATGTTCTACACCGGCCAGAATCCGAACCGTCTGGGCATCGACGGGCTGCCGTTGCAGGTCGTCATGCACGCAACGAGTTCAGATGGCGCTGAGACGTGGGTGCGGCATCCGGAGCACACGTTCGGGGCGGCAGAAGGCTACGAGAGTGCCGACTGGCGTGACCCGTTTGTGTTCTGGGATGCCCAGGCAGAGCTGTGGCGCATGCTGATAGCTGCCCGTCATGTGGAGGGCCCGTCTCGGCGGCGTGGGGTCATCGCCCAATGCGTGTCGACCGACTTGGCGAGGTGGACGTCGGTGGAGCCGTTCTGGGATCCGCGACGCTACATTGCACACGAGTGCCCCGAAGTGTTTCAGTGGGGTGACTGGTGGTACCTCGTCTACTCGGAGTTCTCAGACTCTTTTGTCACCCGCTACCGCATGTCGAAGACTCTCGATGGGCCATGGATCGCTCCGGCACACGACAGCCTCGACGGGCGCGCTTTCTACGCGGCAAAGTCTGCCGAGCGTGACGGGCGGCGTTTCTTCTTCGGCTGGATTGCGAGCCGCGTCGACGGCCACGACGACGGGGCGTGGCAGTGGGCCGGCACGCTTGCTGTCACCGAAGCGAGTCAGCGCCCTGACGGCACTCTGGCGTTCTCGTTCGCCTCGGAACTGCGTCGGCACTTCACCGAGACCGTGCCGATGGAGTTCGTCAACGGTGAAATCGAGAATCGAACGCTCGATGCCGGGGACGGTTATCTGACGGCTCTCTCTTCGACAGAGATACCGAGCCGGTTCTTTGCCTCGTTCTCGTTCGACATCGCGGCAGACACCGCCGAATGCGGGTTGCTTCTGAGGGCCAGCGCCGACGGCGACCGCGCCTATGCGGTGCGGCTCGAGCCGCGCCGTGGCCGCATGGTCTTCGACCGGTGGCCGCGAAAGGTCACGGGGGAGGGGCAGTGGGAAGTCTCGGGAGACGTACCCTACGTGATCGAACTAGAGCGGGCCTGTGACCTGCAGCCTGGGCGTCACACCCTCGAGGTCGTCGTCGACGGCGACCTCTGCGTTGCAAACCTCGATCGCTCAACGATGCTCAGCACCCGCCTCTACGACCACATCGACGGAACCATCGGGGTGTTTGTCGGAGACGGCTCCATCGATGTTCACGAGCTGACGGTCTCAACCGCTTCCGACAGCAGCGCTGTCGCGGATTCCGCCCCCGGCAGCGTTTCAAGCGAATCGCTTCTCATTCCCTCCTGACCCCAGCTTCACCTTCCTTTACTGTTCGATCAATGGAGATAGAAATCATGAAACACCGAAAACTGTTTGCCGCCGCGGCCACCACCGCAGCTCTCGCCCTGCTTCTGACCGGCTGCGGCGCTGGAGGCTCATCGGGCAGCGCCGACCCGACGAACATCCACCCGACAGGTGACATCAAACCGCGGGAGATCTCGTGGCTGCTGTCGCGACCGGCCGATGGTGGGGTGATCACTGCCATGAAGCAGATCGCCGACGAGTACGCCAAAGATCACCCCGGGTTCTCGCTCAACCTGATCAGCACGCCAGACAGGCCCTCGTACATCCAGAAGTACGAGACCCTCGCCGCGGCGAACCAGCTGCCCGAGCTGTTCGACACCGACGCAACCCCGTTCGCGCAGAAGCTTGCGAAGCAGGGCAAGATGATGGATGCGACCGCGCTGTTGAAAGACCTCGGCGTGTACGACGACTATCGGCCGGCGGCTCTGAACTACCAGCGGTTCGACGACGGCTCGCTGTACATGGTGCCGTTCGAGTTTCAGCTGGAGTTCTTCTGGTACAACAAGGCTCTCTTTCAGCAGGCTGGCGTTCAGATCCCCACCTCGCTCGATGATATCCCGGCCATGTGCACCAAACTCCGTGCAGCGGGCATCACCCCCATCGCGCTCGACGGGCAAGACCAGTGGCCGCTCGAACGGTACATGTCGTACTACCCCTTCAGAACGGCGGGCCCCGACTACATTCAGAGCCTGAAGAAGGGTGACGCGAAGCTCAGCGACTCCACCGGCACCGCTGCGGTCAACTGGCTCAGCACTCTCGGCACGGCGGGTTGCTTTCAAGACGGCTTCTCGTCGACCGGCTACTCAGATGCCCAGGCCTCCTTCACTTCCGGTAAGGCGGCCGTCTACAACATCGGCACGTGGGAGCTCGGTAGCCTCGCAACCGACAAGCTCGACCCCGCCATTCGGGACAATATCGACTACTTCACCCTGCCCGTGACGAAGGGTTCGGTGACCGACGCGAACGAATACGTGTCGCCGTCGGGTATCGGGATGGCCGTGAACTCGAAAACGTATGACCCCCTGGTGCGTGACTTTCTTTCGTTCGCTCTGAAGCGTTACCCGGCGGTGTACGCGGCGACCGGTGCTCTGTCGCCCACAACGAACGTCGCAACGACGATTCCCGCAAATGCGACACCGCTCTACCAGCGGGCCGTCGACCAGGCCAACACTGTGGGAGACAAGACAGCCATGCCGTGGGACACCCAACTCGACCCCACCTCGAACACCCGACTGCAGCAGGAGCTCACACTGCTTCTGCAGGGTGAAACGAAGCCAGACGAGTTCATCTCGACGATGGATGGGGTCATCGGCGAGAACGGTCCGAAAGCCTTCAAGTAGTACCGAAACCGTTCACTCCTGACGCAGAACCCCGGTTCTGCTAGAAAGGGACGCAGATGCTTCCCCAACGATCACGCCTCTCCGTGCTGATCTTCCTGATACCACCACTCGCCCTCTACGGCATTGCCGTACTGCTGCCGATCTTCCAGTCTCTGTTTCTCAGCTTCTTCGACTGGGACGGCATCAGCCCGATGACGTTCGTCGGAGCCGAGAACTACATCACGATGCTCACGGGTGACACCGTGTTCTGGAAGGCTTTCGGCAACACGCTCGGGTATGTGGCGATCTGTCTGGTGCTTCAGCTCGGAGGGGCGCTGATCGTGGCGAGCCTGCTCACCCTGCTCCGCCGCGGGCGCGAAGTCGTCAAGACCCTCTACCTGTTGCCCGCGGTCATCTCGACCGTGGCCATCGCGTTCCTCTTTCAGAGGGTCTACTCACTCGACCCCGTGGGCCTCATCAACCAGGTGCTCGCATTCATCGGTCTCGGCAACGTGCAACACGCCTGGCTCTCTGACGTGAGCACCGTTCTCGCCGCGGTGTCGATACCCGAAGGGTGGCGCTTCACCGGGCTCTACATGCTGATCATCTACGCCGCATTGCTGGCCGTGCCGGCCGAGCTCGAAGAGGCCGCAAAGATCGACGGGGCATCGTGGTGGCAGACGTTCTGGCGTATTCGGTTCCCCTACATTCGCCCGGTGTGGATCACCACCACCGTCTTGGCTACAACGAACGCGCTGCGCGGCTTCGACATCCCCTACCTTCTGACCAACGGTGGCCCGGGCCAATCGTCAGAACTCTTGACGACCTACATGTACAAAACAGCATTCACCAGCACCAACTACGGCTACGCCAGCGCGATCTCGGTGTTCGTGGTCATCGAATGCCTGGTCGCTGTTGGAATCATCTTTCTGATCCTTCGACGTAAGGCCGACGCATGAGCACCCTTTCACTGCACCGAGCCACCTCGGCCAGCGCAACAGAACGACCTCAGCCCACGTCACGGCGCCCGAAGCGAAACCTGCAGTCACGCATCACCGGCATCATCGTCGCCGCGATCGTCATCGTGCAGGTCTACCCCTTGGCGTGGCTCTTCATCACGAGTGTGCGAACCGAACAAGACTTCGCGGGCGGCAACCCCTTTGCCTTTCCCACCCAGATCACGTTCGACAACTACGCCAGGGCATTCGCGAACGGCAACCTGGGCCTGAACATCCTCAATTCCCTGATTGTCACCGTCGGAGCCATCGTTGTCATCGTGTTTCTCGGCATGATGGGCGCGTACGCGCTGCAGGTGCTCGGGTTCCGGTTCAGCAAATTCGTTCGCGGGCTCTTTCTCATCGGCATCATTGTGCCCGTGCAGGTGGCACTCGTGCCGCTGTTCGTCGACTACGCGCAGGCGGGCCTGCTCAACACGTACCAGTCGATCATCATCCCGCTCGCCGGCTTCGCGCTGCCCACGTCGGTGTACCTGTTCTCGTCGTTCTACGAGTACATTCCAAGCGAGATCTACGAGGCTGCCTCGCTCGATGGGGCCGGCCCGTACCGCATTTTCGGCCAGATCACCCTGCCGCTGTCGGTGAACACGATGGTGACGGTGGCGATGGTGAACAGTATCTTCATCTGGAACGACTTCATTTTCGCCAACACCTTCGTTCTCACCGATGGTCTCAAGACCATTCCGTTGGGGCTGCAGAACTACATTGGAGCAATGGGGAAAGTCGACTGGACGGCAACGTTCGCCGCCGTCTGCGTCAGCATCACACCACTGCTGTTGGTCTTCCTCATTCTCAACCGGGCCATGACGTACAGTCTGGCCAGCGGGGCGACCAAAGGATGACCGTGACAATGACGTACGTGGAGAAGCGACGATGAGCTCGGAACACGCCAGGCAACCGGTGACGATGAGAGAGGTGGCCGACGCCGCCGGTGTCTCGGTTGCCACTGTGTCACACGTCGTGAACAACAAAGAGGGCGCCCGCATCGGGGAAGACGCGCGCCAGCGGGTCAGGGATGCCATTCAAGAACTGGGCTATCGACCGAACGCACTGGCGAAGACGCTCTCGAGCGGCACCTCGAACTTCATCGGCCTCGTCGCCGACGCGATCGCAACCACCCCCTTCGCCGGGCAGATCATTCACGGTGCACAAGACGAAGCGTGGAAACACGGCTACGTCTTACTGGTGGCCAACACCGAGGGCGACCCTGCCGCAGAAGACGCCGCAATCACGATGATGCTCGAACACCAGGTGCGGGGCATCCTCTATTCCACCTGGTTTCACCGGGCTGTCACGGTACCCGAGGCACTGCGCGAAACCGACTACGTGCTCGTCGACTGTTACGAGGCCGGATCCACCGCCCCCGCCGTCGTTCCCGACGAGGTTCAGGGTGGTCGAACGGCCACCGAGTTGCTGATTCAGGCGGGGCACCGCACGATCGCGTTCATCAACACCACTTCACCCTCGCCGGCCCAGGAGGGGCGACTCGCCGGCTACCGCTCAGCACTCGAGGCTGCCGCGATTGCCTACGACCCCGATCTGGTGCTGAACGCCCCCTCGGACCAAGAAGGGGGATACGCCGCACTCGACCATGTGCTCACGCTCGACGCGACCGCCGTTTTCTGCCACAACGACC
Source organism: Subtercola sp. RTI3 (assembly GCF_035018625.1). Taxonomy (NCBI): domain Bacteria; kingdom Bacillati; phylum Actinomycetota; class Actinomycetes; order Micrococcales; family Microbacteriaceae; genus Subtercola; species Subtercola sp. RTI3. The sequence continues at coordinate 35,528 of NZ_JASJXO010000005.1, forward strand.
GAATGGCGATGGGGCTCTATGACAGGGCTCACGAACGAGGCCTCACCATTCCCGGCGACCTCGCGGTTGTCGGGTTCGACAACCAGGAGGTCATTGCGGCGCACCTCCGCCCGCCACTGACCACCGTTGCGCTGCCTCACTACGAGCTCGGGGCGGCGGGCATCCGGAGGCTCCTGGGGGATCCGAACCCGTCGGGCAAGCCCATTTTGATTCCCTGCCCGCCGGTCATCCGCGCATCCATCGCATGACGGACGATGCCGACAAACCGGTTTTTCACTTCACTCCGCAGAGAAACTGGATGAACGACCCCAACGGATTGGTGTACCTCGACGGCGTCTATCACCTCTTCTTTCAGTACAACCCCGACGGCAACGACTGGGGCAACATGAGCTGGGGGCATGCGACGAGCACCGACCTGCTGTCGTGGGCAGAGCAGTCTCTGGCGCTGCCCTACACGCAGGATGAGCAGATCTTCTCGGGCTCGATCGTTGTCGACCACGACAACACCACCGGGTTCGGCCAAGACGGTGTCGTACCTCTTGTGGCGATCTACACGCGTGTCACCTCGAACGCCGTGCAGGCCCAGGCTCTCGCGTTCAGCCTCGACCGCGGCATGACGTGGCAGAAGTACCACGCCAACCCGGTGCTCGACCGCAACTCGAGCGCATTCCGCGACCCGAAAGTGTTTCGCGCGGCCGACAGACACGGCCGCGAACGCTGGGTGATGGTGGCGGTCGAAGCCGAGCAGCGAATGCTCCTCGTCTACAGCTCGCACGACCTCATCACGTGGGCCTACGAGAGCACATTCGGGCCGTTCGGTGACGAGGGGGTCGTCTGGGAATGCCCCGACCTCTTTGCGCTGAACCTGAATGGAGACCCGTCGCACCCGAGGTGGGTTCTGGTTCTCAGCACCAACAAAGTACCCGACCACGATTCAGCTGCCTTCTCCTTCACGGGGCACTTCGACGGGCACGTCTTCGTGGCCGACGACGCCGAGACGTGGCGCCCGCTCGACTACGGCCGTGACTTCTACGCGGCCGTCTCGTTCGCAAACACACCCGACGCGTGTCGCATCATTCTCGGTTGGGCCAACAACTGGCAGTACGCCGCCGACGCTCCCACATACCCGTGGCGAGGCGCCATGACGCTGCCTCGGCAGCTCGAACTCACCGAAACCGGCATCACCCAGAACCTCCCCGCCGTGACAGAGGAAGCCCTGCCCGCTGAGCCAAGCCAGACCTACCAGGCCGACCACCTCGAGGGCCCCGTCATCTTCGATTCGGGTCGCCACTACCGATTCCGTCTCACCTGCACTCTCGACGATGCCGCAGAAGTCTCCGTCGGCCTGCTCTCGGGGGCTGGGATGCCGGCGGCTGTTCTCCACTACGCCGCCGGCACCCACACGCTGTCGTTCGAGCGAACACGGTCGGGCCGCAACGAGTTTCACCCGCGGTTCGCAGAGGTCAGCTCGGTACGGCTCCCGTCGTCGTCGTCGTCGTCGCCACAGTCGCTGTCACAGTCGCTGTCTCATCGTCTCGAGCTCGACATCTTCGTCGATGGGTGCATCGTCGAGGTGTTCGCCAACCGTGGGGCGGCCACCCTGACGATGCAGGCCTTTTCTGCTCCGGATGCACGCGAGATCGTCTTGTCGGCGGACGGCCGCGCGCCCATCCGTGCCCGGGTCGAGCTCTACGATCTGACTCAGATCACGGTGACGAACTCGCGAATGCTGATGTTGGAGAACGTTGCTGGGCCGCCATCGGAGTAGAGCGAGATGCCGGTGTCGCCGTCGGTGAACTGCACTTGTTGCGACAGCACGGTGTGGCCGGCGTTCACGAACACTTCGACGCTCTGCAGATCGACCAGAATGCGCAGGTGTACCGTGCGCGCACCCGAATCGATGGGAGCGGCCGCCCTGGTGTACGGCTGAAGAGAGTACCCGCTGAGGTCTGACGGCCCTCGGTCGACGTACAGGTCTGACCCGTATTTGCCGATGTTGGTGTGCCGAGTGCCGTTCGCGGAGCGGCCGACGGAGACGCCGACATTTGTTGCTGCGCTCCAGCTGATGTCGATGTCGAGTTCATACGCCCGCCCGCTCCAGGGCAGCACGAGGCTGCCGTTGACGACCTGAGTGGGAATTGTGGTCGTGCTGGTGGCGTATGAGGCGAGCGCGCTGATCGGCTGGCTGAGAAGCTGATACCGCCCGTCTGACTGGCGGGCGAACGTCAGTTCGCGAGTGATCGAATTCTGCCCGTTGTAGCCGTCGGATGAGTCGGTGGGAACCGTTCGGTTGGCGTACTTCCAGTTGTTCATCCAGGCCATGGCATACCGTTTGATGGTGGGCTGATCGACTGAAGGCCACGTGATTGCGGCGTACCAGTCCCAGCCCCAATCAAGCCACTGGGGGGTGACGTTGTCGGCAGTGAACGCGGTTCCGTTCCAGGTTCCGGTCCAGTACGCGTAGGTGCAGGGCAGACCTTCGTTATAGGCGTCCATACCGGCTCCGAGAACCCAGTGCTGTGTTCCGTCGTCGGCGGTCATCTGAAAGAGGTCGGGGCATTCGATACCGCCGAGGTTGTGGTCGGGGTAGTCGAAGTTGTTCCGCAGGGTCCAATCGATGAGGTTCGTCGAGGTGTAGAACGCCGCATAGCGTTCCCGACCGATGACGCAGACCCACTGGTTGTGCACCGAGTCCCACGCGACCTTGGGGTCGCGGAACCATTCGGCGTTCTCGACCTGCGCCGGAGTCGTGGCCGACCTGCCGTCGGTGTTCACGATGACGGGGTTCGGCCTGGCGGTGAAGGTGAATCCGTCGTCAGTCGAATAGAACAGGTACTGTTCCTGGTACTTGCGTACGCCGCCGGTGGGGCGTGTGGCGAGGGCGATAACGGCGCCCGCGCCGTACCCGGCCGTGTTGTTCGTGTCGATGAGGGTGCACCCCGTCCACGCGGGAAAATTCGTCTGCAACGGGATGACCGGGCCCTGGTAGGTGAACTTGACACCGTCTGTCGTGGTGGTGTGATCCCACCCGCCGTCTCCGTTGTCTATGGCCGAGTGGAGGTAGTACAACTGGTACGCACCTCGGGTGTACACGGGGCGCTGGGGATCGCAGAGCCAACCTGACGGTGGCGTCATGTGAAAGTGCGCCCGCAACGAGGTGACGGCGAGGGCAGGCAGTGGCGCGGCTTCGACCAGTACCAGAGCCGCGGCCCCGGCGGCACCGGCCTGAATGAGCTGTCGGCGAGTGAGGTGGGGTGTCATGATGATCTCTTTTCTGCACTGAATGAAGCGATCGTAACCAATACGTATTGGTAAGGGTGAATTTACCCACGTCGACACCAATATGCAATACGTATTTGTTTCTGCCATGATGAAAACGGCGAGGAGGCCCCGTGGCAAGCCGCGACGACGCACAACCAGCGAGACGTGTGACCATGAAAGACGTGGCCCGGCACGCGGGCGTGTCGCAGCCCACCGTCTCTTTCGTTCTCAACGACCGGCGAGACGTCTCTGTCGCCGAAAGCACCCGAACCCGGGTTCTGCAGTCGGCGCGAGCGTTGAACTTTCAGCCCAACAAGGCGGCCCAGGCGCTGCGTTCGAATCGCTCGTACACGGTTGGTGTGATAGCCGACCGTATTGTGTCTCAGCCCTACGCCGGTCGAATCATCACGGGCATCCAGCGCGCCGTGCAGAATGCGGGGTACGTCTGCTTCGTGGTGGAAACGGAACAGACCCCTGACGGCGGCAAGGCTGCAGTCGAGAATCTCATTCGTCAAGGAGTCGCCGGCCTCATCTATGCCGCGCCCGGCCCTGAAGTCATCCACCCCATCGCCGTGCCCTCTGACACTCGCGTTGTCTTCGTCAACTGCTTTCCTGCCGACGCGTCGAATGCCATCGTGGTGCTGGCCGATGAGTACCAGGGTGGTAAAGATGCCGCCGCTGCCGCCTTTGCGGCGGGGCATCGAGACCTCGCGTTTCTGGGTGGACCCGCAGACGACTTCGCGTGTCGGGAGCGCGTGCGCGGCTTGGCCGATGCCGCACGGCAGGCCGACATCGACCCCGCGACCATTCGTCTCGAGTTCGGAAATTATCAGGTGGGCTCAGGTTATGACCTGGCCATGACCGTGCTGGCTGAAACTCGTCCGACCGTACTGTTGTGCGGCAACGACCGGATGGCCGTGGGGGCGTTGATGGCAGCGCACGCCCTGGGGTTGCGATGCCCCGCTGACATCAGCATCGTCGGTTTTGACGACCAGCCCGACCTTGCAGACCAGATGCGCCCGCCGCTGGCGACGGTGGCGCTGCCGCACGAGCAGATGGGCTTCGACGCGGGCATGCTGCTTCTGGCTGGCGACGCGCCGCTGCGGCATATCGTGCCGTGCGAATTCAGGGCACGCAGCTCGCTGGCCGTCACGGGATGATGCGTGCCGTACGCAGCGCGGTGAAGATGTCGGCGAACATGGCTTCGGTCTCGATGTACTCGTGGAACCCGGCTCGGCGTGCCTTCGACGTATCTGCGATGACGTCATAGTCCCAGCCGAAAACGAAGTCTCCGAAGGCCCAGGAAGACACATCCGAATACGGCGTGCGCAGCAGGTCGTACTTCTGAACCATCGTGTTCCAGAGCGGCCCCTTGTCGGCCATCACGTCGGCCAGGCTCATCGGCAGCGGGGGCGCCACTTCGAGTTCGAAGAACTTCGCGATGGTGGCCCACATCGACTCCCACCGAAAGACGTCGCCGTTGGCGATGTTGTACGCCTGATTCGCACCCGCCGGGTTCGTTGCGGCCCAGACCGTGGCTTTGGCGAGCAGGTCGGCATCTGTCATCTCGATCAGGCTCGTGTACGCACCCGGTTTGCCGGGGAATCGGAAGGGGATGCCGAGCTCCCGACACACGGAAGCGTAGACGGCGATCACCATGGTCAGGTTCATCGGGTTGCCGAGACCCACTCCCGCGACGACGGACGGGCGTAACGCTGACCATGTCCAGGAGGCTTCTGTCTGCCGGTGCTCGAGGAACTGCTGCTGGTCGACGTTGAATTCTGGTGGCATGTGGGGTGGGTCATCCTCTCGGGCCGGAGTCTTGAACGGCCCGAGGTGAGCGCCGTAGACCTTGTATCCCTGCATGAGGCTGATGTGAACGAGATCGTTCGCGATGGGTTCGATGGCGTCGACCACATTGGTGAGCATGGCGAGATTCGGGGGCACCAGCTCAGACCACGTCGCTCGATCTTGGTACGCGGCGTAGAAGATGTGAGTGACGCACTCGAGCCCGGCGAGTGCCGCGGTGGTTGCGTCTCGATCGAGCAGGTCGACGGCGATGTGTGTAACCGCGGTGCCCGCTATGCCCGCTGTGTCGTCTGTGTCGCCTGTGGCCGCTGTGCCCCCAACGCCCCCGCGGCGCGAAAGGCCGATGATCTCCCATCCGCCCGTGTTCTGGAGGTGTCTGAGCAGGTTGCCTCCGATGACTCCTCTGGCTCCGACGACCAGTGCAGTGTGCTTCTTCATGACGTCCCATCGTTAGATCGCGATTTACCGATGCGTCACCATATCGTTAAATCGCAATATTGCGATATGATCTTCGTGTGGTGGAATCAGAGAGTCCCGACCTGGTGGTTGCGCTCAAAGCGCTCGGTCATCCGATGCGGTTGGCGATTCTGGGCTGGCTCAAAGAACCCGATTCTTTCCCTCCGCAAGATCGCCCGGCGCACGAGGTCGGCGTGTGTCTGAAGCATATTCAGGCTCGCGCTGAGGTGTCACAGTCGACGGCGTCACAGTTTATGGCGACTCTGCAGCGCGCGGGTCTCGTCACGTGCACGCGGGTGGGGCAGTTCTCGCACTACCAACGCAACGAGGAGGCCATTGCGGCCGTCGCGCGATCGGTCGCCATCTGCTGACGTGAGGACTTCGTCGGGAGCGGTTGGACTTTCAGCGCGTACGGCTCAAGTTGGACAGCCTCACCACGTACTACTGGGACAAGCCGGGTGCAAAGCGGAGCCACGCACGGCATCGCTCACGCATTGTTGTTCACCTAGCAGGCAGTCACTGGTCGAAGAAGTGCAGCTCGTGCTTCGACGAGACGGTGAAAGCCCGCCACATGAGTTCACGTTCGGCGGGCAGGGCGGACTGGGCCGCGGCATCCACGTATTCGATGGCCTGCTGGGTCGAGAGATCGAAGGCAGGGTCGGCGTAGGTGCTGAGCCAGCTGGCATAGGCGTGCGCAGGGTGTGAATACGTGACGAGCCGGGTGCCCAGGTCTTGGTAGAGCCAGAAACAGGGCAACAGGGCGGCGATGAGCACGGGATAGGTGGCCCGGGCCTCTGCGGCCGCGAGGTGGTTGAGGTAGGCCAGCGTCACATCGGATGCCTCGACAGAGCGCTCGTCGACGGCCAGCCAGGAGCGGTGCAGTTCGAGCTCGCTGACCAGCGCGCCGGCAGCGCACGTGGCCCAGAATGACTGCTCGGCGGTGGTGGGTGCGAGCTGGCTGGCCCGAGCCAGCGCGCGGGAGTACTCACGCAGGTAGAGCGCATCCTGGGCGAGGTAGTTGCGGAAGACGGCGGCCTCGAGGGTGCCCTCGGCAAGACCGCGAACGAACGGTAGCCCATCGATGGCAGTGCGGAGTGGTTCGATGCGAATCCACCAGTCGTCGAGCATCCGGTTCGCTGGAGAAGGTACCGCAGGCGTCATTTGCAGAAGCCTACCGCGGTGCTGTGGAGCGCTCGGCGATCGTGGTGCGCAGACCACGGAACGCAGACTGCGCTCTGCAGAGTGCCAAACGCAGATCACTCCGCCGAGGGGCGCCGCCGGTGTTGCTTCGTCTCCGAGCGCTGGCCCTTCGCGGCGAGCCGGCGGAGTTTCGATCCGCGAGTGGCTTTGGTGGGGCGGCGGGGGGCGGCATCCGGAGCCAGTGCCGAGACGATGATGTCAGAGAGTCTGGCCAGCGCGGTCTCGCGATTGCGCAACTGCGAGCGGCGCTCTGAGGCGATCACCGTGACCGAGCCGGCGACCAGACGCCGGGAAAGCCGCGCCAGGAGAAGTGCCCGCTGGGTTTCGGTGAGGGCTGTCGAGCCGGCGACATTCCAGATCAGTTCGACTCTGCTGTCGGAGGTGTTCACGTGCTGGCCGCCGGGGCCCGACGAGCGCGAGAACCGCCAGCTGAACTCAGACGACGGGATCGTCAGAGCGGGTGACACGACGAGGTCCATGGTTCAAGGGTGGCATGGGTGGATGTGTTGTGGGCACGGGTGCGCGAACGAGCGCGACTCCATAGGCCAGCGTTGACATATTGTTAGGCACCATACATAGTTGTAAGGTGCCTAACGATGCGAACGACTTCGAGCTCGATGTTCCCGGCCAGTGGGCGAAGAAATACTTTCTGGCCAGTCGTGCCCTGATGGAATCGGTGCTGCGCCCCTACGATCTCGGAACCACCCAGTGGTACGTGCTGTACCGGCTGAGCGACGAGCAATCGGTCGGCCAGAGCGACCTCACACGCGAACTCGAGGTCGAACGAGCGACCCTCAGCGCGGTCATCGCGGCGCTCGTCCGCAAGGGGCTCATCGAGCAGATCGCCGCCCCGCACGACCAGCGGCAGAAGCTGCTGCTCATCACCCCTCTGGGCAGAACGCTCTGGGCGTCACTGCCCGACCCGATGGCCCTGATCGCCGAGGTCGCCTTCGGTGGGGTCGACCCTGCCGACATCGCGACCATGAACCGCGTTCTCAGCGGCGCCACCAAACGACTCACCGACTACAAGAAAGAGAACAGATCATGACGATTCTCATCACCGGAGGAACGGGCCTCGTCGGCCCCCGCCTGCTCAAACGGTTCGCCGAGGCGGGCATCGAGTGCCGCGCGCTCGTTCGCCCCGGAAAGGAGCTGCCCGCCGGCGTCGAACGCGCCGAGGGCGACATTCTGAGCCCCGAAGCTCTCGAGGCTGCCGTCGAGGGGGTCTCGACCGTCATTCATCTCGCCGCCGTCTTCCGCACGCGCGATGAAGAGCAGATCTGGTCGGTCAACCGCGAGGGAACTCGCAACCTGATCGCTGCCGTTGAACAGCACGCTCCGGATGCGCGGTTTCTTCTGGCCAGCACCTCCAACGTCTACGACGCCGACAGCCCTCACCCCGGCCGCGAGGATGACGTTGTTAAACCAATCCTCGCCTACCCCGCCAGCAAGGTCGAAGCAGAGAAACTGTTGCGTGCCAGCTCGCTCACGTGGGGCATTCTGCGGCTTCCGTTCATCTACGGCGACAAAGACGGGCACCTCGAGGCCCTGCCCGAACTCGCCGCGGGCATGGCGTGGCATCCGGCACAGAGGCTCAGTGTCATTCATCATGCCGACATCGCCACGGCATTCACTCTGGCGCTGACGGGCGCCTTTGACGGGCGCACGGTGAACATCGCTGACGACGCAGCCCTCAGCATCTACGAGATGTCGCAGATCATCGGCTACCCCTACGGCTCGTCGGCCGAGCCGCTTGCCCAACCGTGGAAGGGGCAGATGGATGTGAGCCTCGCCCGCAGCCTCGGATTCGCGCCCACAATCGGCACCATCTACGAGGCCGCGCGCAAGGCGCTGCTCTGAGGTAGGGCCGCACTGCGGACCGGTGTCGGCGGCCTGCCGTAGGTTGGCCGCCATGACTGCTGCCCCAGGCGTGAAGTGTTCACTCGCGACGCCCGAGGGTGCACCGTGTTCGAATGTCGCCGACCCCGCGACCTGGCTGAACCTGTGCGAACAGCACCTTCTGGCCGCGTACGACCACGTTGCGGCAGGCGTCGGCGTGACCGATCTGCTCCCTACCGCGTGCGCCGCGTGCGGGTCTCGGCTGGGCGTGCGGTACCCGTCGGGCTGGTTGTGCGCCATCTGCGAGTGGCGTCTCGGCGAGATTCGCGACAGCGGTACGAGCCCCGTTCGCGTCGACGTCGTCTACTACGTGCGCTACCGCGACACGGTGAAGATCGGCACCTCGGCCAACCCGCGCGCGCGGCTCGCGCAACTGCATTACGACGAACTGGTCGCGTTCGAGCGCGGAAATCGGCACCGGGAACACCTGAGGCACCTGCAGTTCGCCACCCACCGCATCCCGCACAGCGAATGGTTCACGAACCACCCCGAGCTGGATGCCCATATCTCTCTGTTGCAGGCCGGAGTCGATGACCCGTGGGATCAGTACGCGCTCTGGCTCAGCCAAGCCATCGCCCTGCAGGGCTGACCTCGCGGAGCAACGACTGCTCTACCCGTTTCCTTTTCCCTTTCCCTTCCCGTTTCCGTTTCCGTTTCCGTTGTTGCCGTTTCCGTTTCCGTTGGTTGATGTCGCAGGGGTGGGCGTCACTGCTGGGGCTGCTGGTGTCGATGCTGTCGATGTTGTCGAGGGGGTTGGCGAAGCGGTGGTCGCGGTCTGTGGCGTCTGGTCGGGCAGAATCGAGGGCTGCGCGGGTGCTGGCGAAGTGGCGTCTGCGGGAACATCGATTGTCGTGTCTGTTTGGCTGGGAATGGGGCGTGGCCCGGCCGGATCGGTCGTGGGAGCGTTCAACCATGATCCACCGGCCCACACAATGCCTGCGACCAGCAGAGCGGCAGCAACAAGGGCGATCACCGTGCGGCGCTTGCCGCTGGTTCGGTGCGAGCTGAGCGGTATCGCGGGGGCCACTGAGCCCGCAAGAGGCAAGGTAGCCTCTGTGGTTTCAGGCACCGCAGGCATTCTGAGCGTGGGGGAGACCATCGCGACGGTGGCATCCGAGCGTGACGGAGCAGCGGTCGCGCCCTCCCATCCGGCAAGGTCGGCGCTGATGTCTCGTGCGCGAATGGCGACGTCGAGGGCGCTGGGCCGTGCGGCTGGGTCTCGGGCTGTCATCTGGGTGATCAGAGATACCCAGCTGGCCGGCAGGCTGCCGTCGACGCGAGGGTCGCGGGTGGCTCGGGCGCCCATGGATTCAACGATGGTGCCGGGGTACTCCCGATGCCCGGTGAGGCCCTCGAGGATCACGAGCCCGAGGGCGTAGACGTCGGCCTCAGGGCCGGGATCTGCGCCTGACGCTTGTTCCGGGCTGAGGTACGCGGCCGTTCCGATGACGGTACCGACAGTGGTCATCCTGTCGGCGCCGATGAGATGCGCGATACCGAAGTCTGCGAGTTTTGCTCGGTGGGTCGGTGACGGGAGGCCGGTCGGTGCCAGCAGGATGTTCGCCGGCTTCAAGTCGCGATGCACAATACCGAGGGCGTGCATGGCCGCCAGACCCTCGGCGATGTCTGACGCGATCTGCGCAGCCACCATCCCGCGGAGCGGGCCATGGTCAAGCGTCGAGCGGAGGTCGGGCCCATTGACGAGCTCCATGACCAGGAAGCTCGGGGTGGTTTCGTCACCAGACGCGAGATGGGCGTCATACATGGTGACCAGATTCGGGTGATTCAGGCGTGCCAGTACGTCGACTTCGCTTCGACGCCTGCTATCGTCTCGTGCCTCGCCGGGGTTGAAGAGTTTGACTGCAACACTGCGACCCAACTGCTGATCTGAGGCTTGGTACACGGTCGACATGCCGCCCGAGCCGATCCGCGAGGTCACCGTGTAGCGGCCGGCGAGCACCCTGCCGACCCACACGTTTTCGTCAGACTCCATGACGCCCTTTCTGCTGCTGAAACTTGATTCTCGCCGCAGATCAGGCGAATCGCTAGCCAAACTAGCAAATGATGGCACACACTGGTTGGTGTGACTGACCCATTTGACTACAGCGACCTGGTCAGAGCCAACGCTCACCCACAAGGTTCAGTGGCGCCCGTTGAGCAAGCGGGGGGCAGTGAGAATGTGCTCGAAGCGTTGCACATGTACCGAGCAGCCGAGGCCGCGATGCGACGGCGCACCGGCACAGCGATGGGGCTCGGGGAGAATGACCTGCTGGCGTTGCGGTTCGTTCTCGATCAACGGGCGGCGAGCATCCCCGTCGCGTCGAAAGACATCACCCGGTATCTGGGCATCTCCAGCGCCTCGACGAGCGTGCTTCTGCAGCGCCTTGAGGCCGGCGGTTTCATCGAGCGTCGCGAGAGCCTCACCGACCGCCGGTCAAGTGAAATCGTTCCGACGGCAAACGCCGAGGGTGACACCGGCCCCATGCTAGCCGTGGCACAGCAGCACATGGCCGAAGCAACCCAGAATCTCACCGCAGATGAGGTGCGCATCGTGACGCGTTTTCTGACGACGATGAAAGCGACTGTCGACCAGATCGGCATCGCGTAGCGAGCTGCTTATAGCCTCGCCGCAATCGTCATGTCAAGCCGATTGCTAGACCAATGAACTAGTTGCTATCGTCATGAGACTCTTGTCGGCAACTGCCGCTTTCACCACGAGCATTCGAAAGCAGGAAATTATCATGAGCCTTGGATCGGGCATCTTCCTTTTTGTTGTCGGCGCAATTCTTGCCTTCGCCGTGAACGTGCAGGTCTCCTTCATCGACCTGCATCTTGTCGGATACATCTTGATGGCTGCCGGTGTGCTCGGCATGATCATCGGAATAGTGCTCATCACACGGCGCCGCCAAAGCACAATGACCACGCGCTCGGCTGTTGACCCCGTGAGCGGCGAGCAGGTGTCCCGACGAACGATCGATCGCGACGACCCTCTCGTCTAGGGTTCATGATCGACAAGATGCTCGGCGATCGTTACCGGTTGCTCGAACCCATCGGATACGGCGGTATGGCCACCGTGTTCAGGGCGCGCGACGAAGTACTCGGCCGAGATGTTGCAATCAAACTCTTTCACACGGCCCAGGCGCAGTCTGGTCGGGTCGACGGAGAGCTTGCCGTGCTTGCCTCACTAGACCATCACGCTCTGGTTCAGCTGTTCGATGCTGGTGCCGAGTATGACGAGTATGGCCGAGCGAACCGATACCTGGTCATGGCTCTCGTCAACGGGCCAGATCTTCATGTGCACCTCACCAGCGGGCCCCGGCTCTCCGCGAGGCACATCGCCGAGATCGGGTATGACATGGCAGAGGCGCTCGACTACATGCATGCCCGCAACGTGATTCATCGAGACGTCAAACCGTCGAATATCCTTCTGGTCGACTATCAGGATGGGTCGTCGCGTGCGCGCGCCAAGCTCACCGATTTCGGTATCGCCCTTGCACACGACCTCGAACGACTCACAGCTCAGGGTGTGACAACAGGAACTGCGGGCTATCTCAGCCCTGAGCAGGCATCGGGTACCACCATCTCTGCTGCCACCGACGTCTACTCTCTCGGCTTGGTGCTGTTGCAGTGCTTCACCCGTCAGCTCGAGTACCCCGGCAGCATCGTCGAATCTGCCATGGCGCGCCTCGAGCGCGATCCGGTCGTACCGGAGAAGCTACCCGAGCTCTGGCGGGGGTTACTCGCGGCGATGACCGACCGTCACCCCAACAACCGGCCGCAACGCCACGAACTCGTGGCCGCCCTTCGCCACATTGTCATCGCCGAAAGCGGCCGGCACAAGGAGGAGGTTCTGCACCCGCTGTTTCCTGATGAGGCATCCCGCGCCGCCGCTCTGGCTCGCTCAGCGATCCTCGAGACGCTGCCCAACGAGGCACTGGATCGGGCCACCGCAATGGCCGCACGGGTGTTCTCTGCTCCCATCGCGATCGTGAGCGTCGTCGACCGCGACAAGACATGGTTCCGATCGCACTATGGCGACGCCGTCGATCAGATCGCCCGGCAGATCGATCTCACGGGCACACCCGCGCCGAGCGATGAGCCGGTCATCATCACAGACGGGCGTCTCGACGACCGTGCCAAAAACAGTCCACTCGTGACGGGCCCCCTGGGCCTGCGCTTCTACGTCGGGGTGCCGCTTCGTCGTCAGGATGGCACCGTGATCGGCACCCTCAGCGTGCTCGACTTCATTCCTCGCGGTGTCAGCACCGTAGAACTGGCGAACCTCGAAGACCTCGCCGCACTTATCGTCACCCAGCTCGAGTTGCGGCAACTCAGCCTTCAGACCACCGTTGAAATGACGACACCGACAGTGCGCCCCCTGACCTGAGCTCCGTACGGCGTCAGTGACGAACTCAGATGTCGTCAGCGATGACGAAGCGAGTATCGATGCTCCGGGCGGCCCGTTTGGCCGTATCGAAGTTCGAGCGAGACGGCTCCGAGGTTTTCGAGCTGGGCCAGGTAGCGTTGCGCCGTAGCTCGACTGATACCGACAAGCGCTGCGATCTCAGATGCCGAGAGGCCTGGCTTCTGATTGCCGATCGACTTGTAGACGAGCTGCAGGGTGGGTGCGAGGTGCTCGACGTCGGCAGCATCATGGTCTGATCGCGCCGGGCGAAGGAGGTCGAACAAGTGGTCGATGTGTTGCTGGCTGGCGTCAGAGGGCCAATCGGCGATCTGCGCGCGGGCCGCTCTGACTGCGCCCAGACGCTCGGCGAGCGCTGCGAAACCAAAGGGTTTGACGAGGTAGTGCACCACGCCGAGTTGAATCGCCGTGCGCACCGCCTCGACGTCTGTTGCGGCGGAGATGACGAACACGATCGGGGCGCGTGCGCTGTCAAGAAGAGCGCGTGTCACGTCTAGCCCGTCTCCATCGGGCAGATAGATGTCCATGAGAACAAGATCGGGGTGCAGTCGCTCAGCCATCTCCAGCGCCTCGGTCGCTGTGTGTGCTTCGCCCACCACGACAAACCCGGGTACCTTTTCGACGAAGCCATGGTGAACCGAGGCGACACGGAAGTCGTCGTCGACAATGAGCACGGTCAGCGGGTCGGCCGTCATGCTGTCACCTCGGTGTTCTTGCTGGGGGCCGTCGATCGCGGCATCACGATGGTGAAGGTGGCCCCCGGCCCTTCGGAGACCGTGATGCTGCCGCCCAGAGTTGTCACGGAACGCTGTACCAGGGAGAGCCCAAGCCCACTGTGTCGCACAAATGAGCCTCGCTTGGTGGTGAAACCGTTTCGGAACAACTGCGGAAGTGCTGCATCCGAAACCCCGGGGCCGTTGTCGCTGACCGTGACCCGCAGCTCATCGTCGGTCTCGACGATGCCGACCTCTACCCGGCGGGGTGCCGCAGTTTCAGCTACGGCATCGAAGGCATTGTCGATCAAGTTGCCCACGATGGTGGTGAGAGCTTGCACACGGTCTGGCGCTGCTCCTACGGAGGTCGCCGGATCGAGTGTCAGTTGGATTCCGCGCTCGTTCGCCTCGGCGGCTTTGCCGAGCATGAGACCGACGAGTTGGGGCGCGGCAATACGAGTTCGGAGGGTCTGGTCGAGATCTGCTGCGGTGCCGCGAATCTCGTTGACGTACTCGAGCGCTTCCTCAGATCGGCCGAGCTCGAGGAGCCCTGCGATGCCGTGAATGCGGTTGCTGAATTCATGCTGCTGGGCGCGCATCGATTCGGTCAGGCTGCGTTCACCGTCGAGTTCTCGGCTGAGCGCCTCAACGACGGTTCTGTCTTGTAGCGTCACCACCACGCCGTGCGGATGGCCAGACAGGATCACCGGCATTCTGTTCACAACAAGCCAGAAATCTTCGGTGAGCACGATCTGATCGGTTACGACGCTCGTGCCTGTGAGAGCGTCGCGTACCGGGCCGGGTGGGAGCACATCTTCTACCCGGTGGCCGACGACGTTGTCGGCGAGGTGAAGCAGCCGCTGTGCTTCGTCGTTGTTGACGCTGATCCGGCCTGCCGGGTCGATGGCGATGACGCCTTCGCGGATTCCGTGCAGTGTCGCTTCTCTTTCTTGCAGAAGACGGGCGATCTCATCCAGCTCCAACCCGAACGTGCGTCTCTTCAGGCGAGCGGACAGGCCGAACGAGGCCAGCCCGCCGAGCAGCAGCATGACGACGAACCAGACGCCATAGGAAGGCAGCTGGGCGAGCAGTGCGTTCGAAACAGAGTCTTCTCTGATGCCCACAGACACTTCGCCGATGAAGGCACCCTCTGCGGAATACAAGGGTGCAATCGCATTGGCGGTGGTTCCCGTTGCTCCGTTGTCTACCCGCAGGTGAACTTGACCGTCGGTTGCGATCAGCGGTTCGGAGACGGGCTTGCCGATGAGCGCGGGGTTGGGGTGTGAGACGCGAACAGAGTGTGCGTCGATGACGACGACGAAGGCTGAGCCCGTTTCGGCCGCGGTGACCGTGGCGAGCTCCTGGATGCGCGCGTCGCACGATGCGTTTCGTGCAGAGAGACAGGTCTGAACTGAGTCGTCTTGCGCGAAGGTCTGTGCGATCGAGGCAGCCCTCGACTGGTACTCGTCATCAAGATGGCCTCGGGCTGTGGCGGCGAACAGAAGAAATCCGATAGCGGTGGAGGTCGTCAGAATCGCCAGGTGTGCAAGAAACATCTGGGTCGAAAGTTTTCTGATCCGCCGTCGCATCATGCATTGATTGTCGCACTGGATCACGTGAGCAATATGCGCAGAACCGGCTTCTAATGCGCACAACCGGCTTCTCATGCGCACAACGCGCTCATGGCGCAGAAACGAGACAGCACTTCGGCCTCCTGCGAGCATCATCACGCAGAAGCACTGACGAAGTGCAAAGACAGAGAGGTCAAGCACATGGGTGACAACACCCCCAAGCGCACCCCGGTTGCCCCCGGAGTGGCTGATGAGGGAGCGCAAATCGACATCGTCGGGCTGACGAAGAGATTTCTGACGCCGAAGGGTCAACCCTTCACGGCTATTCGAGACGTTTCCCTCACGGTCGAGCCGGGTCAGTTCTGCGCGATCGTCGGTCCGACCGGCTGTGGCAAGTCGACGACACTCGCGCAGGTCTCAGGGCTGGAGCGGCCCAGCGGTGGATCCGTCCAGGTGGGCGGGCACATCGTCGACGGCATCACCAACGGGGTCAGCTATATGTTTCAGGCAGACTCGCTTTTTCCCTGGAAGACCGTTCTGCAGAACGTGATGATCGGCCCGGTGCTTCTGGGAACATCGAAGAAAGAAGCGATGGTGCTCGCGCTCGACTGGTTGCGCCGGGTGGGCCTGAGCGGATTCGAGGATCGATACCCTCATCAACTCTCTGGAGGAATGCGCAAACGGGTCGCGTTGGCAGCGGCGCTGATCAACAACCCGCGCATCCTGCTCATGGATGAGCCGTTCGGTGCGCTCGACGTGCAGACCAAAGCCATCATGCAGACCGAACTTCTCGGGTTGTGGGAGGAGCTTCGGCCTTCGGTGTTGTTCATCACCCACGATCTCGACGAGGCTGTAGCGCTTTCTGACCGCGTCGTCATTATGACCACCAGTCCCGGCACGGTGAAAGACATCTTCGACATCGACCTGCCGCGACCGCGAGGAGATGTTCAAACGCTGCGCCACGAGAAAAGGTTCATCGAGTTGCAGACGCAGATCTGGGAGTCGCTGCGCGACGAAGTTCAGCGGGCATACCAGCGCACAACGGGAGTGGCAGCATGAGCACCCTGATTCAGCACAACAGAGGCGCCGCGGCCGCCCGTGCCACAGGTACACCGGCGCTGCAGTCTGAGGCGGAACTTCAGGCATCCGCCCGGCGTTCCCGCAGCCGAAACAGAACCTGGGTCTGGGTTGGCCGCATCGCCGTTGCCGTCATCTTCATCGGTGGATGGCAGCTGCTCGCGCAGAACAAGATACTCGACCCCTTCTTCTACGGGGAGCCCACGCTCATTTGGGACTCCCTCGTCACGCTCTTCACGGCGGGCACGGCGTTCGGATCGATCTGGGATCAGCTCTGGGTGACCGTGCAAGAGGCCCTGTTCGGGTTTCTTCTCGGAACGATCGCTGGTGTGATCTTCGGGATTCTTCTCGGTTCGAACCGGTACCTGTCGAACGTGTTCAACCCCTATATAAAGGTGTTGAACTCGATCCCCCGCATCGTGCTCGGCTCGATTTTCATTGTCGCGTTCGGGCTCGGCATCTTTCCGAAGATTCTGCTCGCTGCCGTGCTGGTGTTCTTCGCGGTCTTCTTCAACGCCTACCAAGGCGTGCGGGAGGTCGACCAGAACCTGGTCGCAAACGTTCGGGTTCTGGGCGCGTCACCCCTGCAGGTGGCACGCCACGTCACCATTCCCTCTGCGATGACGTGGATCATCGCGAGCCTGCACACCGCGTTCGGTTTCGCCATCATCGGGGCGCTCGTCGCCGAAGTGCTCGGAGCCCAGAAAGGCATCGGCCTGATCATCAGCCAGTCCCAGGGCCGATTCGATCCGAACACCGTGTTCGCCTGCATGGTGATCATGGCCGTCGTCACTCTCGGCGCGGAATATCTCATCACTCTTCTCGAGCGTTCGGTGCTGAAGTGGCGCCCGCCGGTGCGATCAGATACGCAAGCGATCTGATCTGAAGCACTCGAACTCCCCGAAGCGGCAGAGACCGGATGTCTCAGCTTCTGCCATCTGTCACGAACCTCGCCGAGAGCATCCGTTCCCGGCGATACCGAAAGGAAACGCACTCAAGATGAAAAAGCGCAGCATCGTCGCTGCCGCCTCCGCAGTAGCAGCATTGTCGCTGGTACTCGCGGGATGCAGCGGCAACGCCACCCCCAACGCAACGGGCTCCGATGGGGCAGCACTACCGGTTGTCTCCATGATGGTCGGTGGCATCGACAAGCAGATCTACCTGCCCTATCAGCTGGCAGAGAGTCTCGGCTTCTACAAGAAATACGGCGTCAACATGCAATTGTCGACCGAACAGAACGGGGGCGTCGGCGCAGAGGAGGCGATGGTCTCCGGCCAGGTCAACTTCTCTGGCGCCTGGTACATTCACGCACCCGACTTTCAGTCCAAGGGCAAGAACATCATCAATCTGGTGCAGCTCGCTGGTGCTCCCGGAGAACGGATCATGTGCACCCCCGCGGCAAACGTGAAGACACCCGCCGACATTCGCGGCAAAAAGATGGGGGTGACAGACCTGGGTTCCGGCACCGACCAACTGACGCAATTCGTCGCATCCAAGGGTGGTGTTTCGAAGTCGGACTACACGACCGTCGCTGTGCACGCCGGCGCGACGGCCATCGCGGCCCTGCAACGGGGTGAGGCCGACTGCGTCATGACCACGCAGCCGACGGTCGCCGCTCTCGAATCGCAGGGCATAGCCGTCTCGGCGCTCGACCTCGCAACCACTCAGGGTGCGCAGCAGAATCTGGGCGGTGCGTGGCCGGCAGCCGGTCTGCTTGCGAATGCTGATTGGGTCAGCCAGAACCAGGACACCGTGCAGAAAGTCGTCACTGCGCTCGTCGCCACGATGGAGTGGATGCACACCCATACTGCGAAAGATGTTGCTGACGCATTGCCCCAGGAGTTCGTGCAGAACAGCACCGTGTCAAAAGATCAGTACGTCGCAGCTCTGCAAGCGGACTACGGGCAGTTTCTTCCAGACGGCCTGATGCCCGCCGGAGGCCCGACGACGATCTTCGCCATGGAGAACGCTATCGGAACCGACGTCACCAAGGTGCCGTTTGCATCGACCTTCACTCAGCAGTACGCCCAGGCTGCACTCACTCAGCTCGGGATCACTCCGACCACGAAAGCGGCCGACACCACGACGGGCTGAGTCAGACACGTTCACCAGAAAGAACGATGGGCCCACGCGAGGTTTCGCGTGGGCCCATCGTTCTTGTTCTGGCTTACGGTTGGTAGATCTGAATCTGGTCGAGCTCGGCGAATCCGGTGCCTTTGGTGAAGGTGATCGTGTTGCTGCCCGCTGTGAGGGTGACGGTGCGCTGCGCCCAGGCGAAACGACCCCAGTTCGGCGTCACCGGGTACGACAGGGCCGTGTTCGCCCCGCCGTTGACACTGACGTTGTGAGTGCTGGTCGAACCGTTGCCGTTGTCGTACCGCACGTTCATTGTGTACGTGCCGGCGGTTGCTGCGGTGACGGTGAATCGTACCGAGCTGTCGGCGTTGTTGATGTTGCCGACCTTCACACCGCCGACGGCATCGCCTTGGCTGACCAGTGAGGTGTCGGTGAGGGAAGCCGATTCTGCCTCGTACGCGGTGGCATTGATGGGGATGGATCCGACACGCACGTCGTTGTAGGTGGTGGTGAGGTTCTCGACGTTGGTCGCCTGGTAGAGCGTCTTACCGTCAGCGCTGCTATCGAAGCTCTGGGCGAACCCGGCGAAGGTTCCGCCTTGCGTATCGGCGGCGTCGTAGGTGACCGCGTAGGGCAGTTGCTCCCACGAACCACTGCCCTGGTTGCGGTTGACGACGAAATTCTGCCCGCCGTCGATAGCCCCGGCAGAGGTGAGACCCCACTTGGAGGAGACGACGATCATGCCGTTCGCGTTACCGGCGGTGGGAATCCACCGCACTTCGGGGGAGGATCCGATGCTCCGACCGTTCGGGAGGGTGATCTGTGTTCCAATGCTGGAAGCAGGAGACCACGTCAGGCCGTCTGGTGAGATCTTGTAGTAGACGGGGGCCGTGTTGTTCGACTGGCTGGGCCGATTCACCACCTCGAAGGTTGCGATGTAATTGCCGTTGGGCAGTCGCGTGACCGTGATCATGCCGGGCCGGTCGCTCTTGTTCGTTGGTGCTGAGACGTTGACCTCTGCGCCCCAGGTGAGGCCACCGTCGGTTGACCGGCGATAGCTGACGGCTTGGAGCACGTTGTTCGCTTTCTGTCGTTCGTCAGAGAAGTACGTGACGAGGCCACCGTTCGCGTCGACGGCGAGCGAGGGCTCCCAGACCGTGGAGGTGGCCGAGGTGGGGCTGGGGTCATAGGTGGCAGGCCCGCCGGTGTCGACGGTGCTCACGAATGACCACGTGACGCCATGATCGAGACTCTTGTACATCACGAGTCGGCTGCTTGACCGGTCTGCTGGCATGATCATGCCGCTGAGCAGCAGTGTTCCGGCCGGCATGGTTCCGAGCTGAACGGGTGTCTCGTACAGAGAGGGCTGCGCGGTTCTGGTCAGGGCCGAGAACTGGGTGCTGGGCTTGATCGCGGCGATCCTGCTCCATGACGCGCCGTTGTCTGTGCTGCGATAGATCGGGTAGACCTGCACGCCATTTTCGAGCACGAGCTGGTCGAAGGTCACAATCTGGGTGCCGTTGGAGGTACCACTGTTTTTTAGAACGATCATTTTGGCATAGGTGGTTCCTGCCGCTTTGCCTCCCTCGGGGTTGAATGAGGTGCCGGCAGCGGGGGAGTAGACCAGAGCGCCGTTTCCCGTCGTGACGGCCGAAGCAGACGCGGCCAGCGTCAGTGGCGCTATCAGCGCGGCGACAATGACCGCGACGGCAGTGATCAGCCGCCGCGTGCCTGTCTTACCTCGGGGTGTGTTCGGTGCCGATCGGGGTGTGCGTTTCATCAGATCTCCTTCGTTTCGATGATGCCGTGGGCGTGAATCTCGGTCCATGAGATGGGCGGTAGAACGATCGTGAGCGTGGTGTGGCTCTGGGTGAGTGAACTGTTGGCCTGCAGCGTTACCCGGTTCGGATCGGTGAGGGTGTTGGCAGCGAGCGGGTCGGTGTCGCTGAGCGTTCGAGCTGATGGTGAGCGCAGAACGAGCCCGCCGAGGTCGATACTCACCTCGATGGCGTCGGTCTGTGATCGGTTGACGAGATACACGGCGGTGCTTCCGCCTTCGGTGTCGTGCGTCGCCGTGGCGTCAACGAGAGGCACCGATCCGAATGTTCTGGTGTCGTAGGTCTCGCATTCGATGGAGATGGGCAGCACCGAACCGATGGCGTGCGCCGAGGTGGCAGCGAACGGGAAGAATGTCGTCTGGCGCCACGCGCCACCGCCGGGCTCGGTCATGATCGGGGCGATCACATTGACGAGCTGGGCCAGCGACGCGCTCGTCACCCGGTCGGCGTGCTTCAGGAGCGAGATGAGCAGGCTTCCGAACACGACGGCGTCGGTGACGGTGTAGACGTCTTCGAGCAGGCGCGGTGCGACAGGCCAGTTCTGGCTCCCCTGAATCTTGTCGACCTTCTCGAAGCGTTCGTTGTACCAGATGTTCCACTCGTCGAATGAGATGTTGATGGTCTTCGTGCTACCGCGAACGGCTTTGACGTGGTCTGCGGTGGCGATGACAGACTCGATGAAGCGGTCCATGTCGACTCCCGACGCGAGAAACTCTGCAGTGTCGCCGTGGTCTTCGTAGTAGGCGTGGCACGAGATGTAGTCGACCTCGTCGTACGTGTGGGTGAGCACGACGCGTTCCCATTCGCCGAACGTCGGCATCGACGCGCTCGACGATCCACAGACCACCAGCTCGAGCGAGGGGTCGAAGGCCCTCATCGCGCGGGCCGTCTGGGCGGCGAGTTTGCCGTAGTCGTCGGCCGAGCGGTGCCCGAGCTGCCACGGGCCGTCCATTTCGTTGCCCAGGCACCACATGCTCACCCCGTAGGGTTCCGGATGCCCGTCGTGGGCTCGCTGGTCTGAAAGGGTCGTTCCGCTTCGAAGGTTGCTGTATTCGAGCAGATCCAGTGCTTCTTGGGTGCCACGGGTTCCGAGGTTCACCGCCAGCATCAGCTCGCTGCCGACTTTGCTCAGCCAGTTCGAGAATTCGAGCAGACCCACTTCATTGGTCTCCGTGGAGTGCCAGGCCAGATCGAGGCGCTGCGATCGCTGCTCGCGCGGTCCGACGCTGTCTTCCCATCGGAATCCGGAGACGAAGTTACCGCCGGGGTAACGGATGGTGCTCACTCCAAGTTCTTTGACGAGCTCGATGACATCTCGGCGAAACCCCTCTGGGTCTGCGCTCGGGTGGTGGGGTTCGTAGATGCCGTCGTAGACGGATCGGCCGAGGTGTTCGACGAAGGTGCCGAAGAGCCGCCGGTTGATGGGAGCAATGGGGGTGCGGGGGTTGGCGGTGAGGTGCGCGCGCAGCATGAGGGTCACTTTCGAATGAGGGTCGGGGAGAGTGCCGACGCGGTTGCAAGTTGCCTGAACCGGTCTGCGACGGGGTTTCGGCGGCGCTCGAGGTCGCCCGACCCGGTTTCGACCAGATCGAACAGGCCCATCGTCAGGAGGTGGTCAGCTCGGGGGTTGGTGCTGTGCCGGTAGGTCCACTCGTACATGTCGAACAGCGGCCACCAGGTGAAACCGACGACGGGAAGCCCCTCGGCTCGAAGCTCGTGCAAGCAGGCCACCGACGCGTCGAGCCAGGAGATTCGCTCGGCGACGGTGCCGGTCACGCAGGTTTCGGTGAGCATCACGGGCGCCCCGTAGCGATCGGCGTAGGTGGTGAGAACCTCGCGGAGCCCTTCCGTTCCCGCGTCACGGAACGGGCGAGGGTCAGCGAACCCGCCGCCGTGGTGCACATTCTTCTCGAAGACTTCGGTTGAGTGCAGCGGGTAGTAGTTCACCCCCATCACATCGGGTTGAACCGCGTTGTCGGCGAACCAGGACAGGTGGTTGTCGGTCACGCCCCCCTGGCGCAGCTGCGCTAGAAGGGGGTGGCCTTCCCGCACATTTCCGGTCACGAGGTCTTCGACCAGAAAGCGTTGTTGCTGCAGTCGCGCCACGGTCTCGCGATGTTCCGGGTCGTCGACGTCTCCCACGTACCGCATGCCGGCATCGACGTGCACAAAGGTCGCCTCGTCACCGAGCACGCCGGCGATCGCCTGTTGGGTGAGCACAAACCCTTCAGCAAGCGCTGCGGCGATCGTGATGAGGCCCGTCGGCCCGTGCCGGTACGGCGGCCAGTAGGCGTACTCGCCGGAGAAGAGGGCGTGAATCATCGGCTCGTTGACAGGCGTGTAGTCGGTCGCCATGTCGGCGTACCGTTCGGCGAACCGGGCAGCGAACTCGGCAATGTGCTTCGGGTAGTCGGGGTTCGCGAACTGGTCGTCGAGCCAGAGCGGCGTGCCGTAGTGCAGAAGGTCGACGATCGGTCGGAGGCCCAGCTGCTGAAACCTGTTCAGTGCCCGGTCGAGCCACGACCAGTCCCACTGGCCGCGGGCCGCTGCCACCCGGTGCCACGGTACTCCCCAACGGAGCATCTCGGCACCGACGCCGGTGGCCAGTGCGAGATCGGTGTCGATGTGGGTGTAGTGCTCGGTGAGTTCGTATTCGTCGATTGCGCGTTCACCCTCGCGGGTCTGCGGAACGAAGGTGTCTTCGATTCCAAGCGCGAAGTGCAATTTGTCGTCGTCGAACCATTTCATGGGCGTGCTCGTCTCAGGGTCGATCAAAAAAGACAGGTGGGCGGCTCTGTGCGAATGCCGGCGGGTCACTTGAGTCCGGTGCTGGCGACGCTTTCGATGAAGCGTCGTTGCACGAGCAAGAACATGATCGCGAGCGGCAGCACGGCCACCAGAGCACCGGCCATCATTACGCCTTGAGGGATGATTCCACCCGGGCCGGTCAGAAGCGTCAGCCCCGAGGTGACAGTGCCCATGTTCTGGTCGGTGGTGAAGACCAGCGGCCAGAGCAGGTCGTTCCAGTTGTTCACGAAGGTGAAGATGCCCAGGGTGAGAAGCGCCGGAACAGCGTTCGGCAGAACCACGCTTCGAAACACGCGCCACTCAGACGCCCCGTCGATTCGCGCCGCGTTGTCAAGAT
The DNA here is from genome assembly GCF_035018625.1 of Subtercola sp. RTI3. Classification (NCBI taxonomy): domain Bacteria; kingdom Bacillati; phylum Actinomycetota; class Actinomycetes; order Micrococcales; family Microbacteriaceae; genus Subtercola; species Subtercola sp. RTI3. Next base: position 58,996 of record NZ_JASJXO010000005.1, read on the forward strand.
CGCGGGGGAGTGACACGAAGAACTGACGGAGGAAGAAGATACCGAAGGCATCGGCTGCGCGGGGTACGATGAGCCCGGCGAAGGTGTTCACCCAGCCCAACTGCGACACGAGCTGGTAGATCGGAATCAGTGTGGCCTGGAACGGAATCATCAGGCTCGCGACGATCACGATCAGAAGCACCCGGGAGCCCCTGAAGTCGAGCCGGGCGAGAGCATATGCGGCGAGCGAGTCGAAGACGAGGGCGAAGATGGTCACCCCGCCCGCGAACGCGAAACTATTGCCGAGCAGCCGGCCGAAGGGCAGTTGGGAGAAGATCGCCGCGAAGTTGTCGAGCGTCCACTGGTGGGGCAGAAGGGTGGGCGGGTAGGCGTTCACCTCTGAAGCGGGCTTGAACGCAGTGAGAACGATGATGATGACCGGCAGCATCAGAGCAAGAGTGACGATGAGAAATCCGGCGAAGTACGCCCACCGCATCGGGTCGCCCCGGCGTCGGGTGTGCGTGCCACTGAGGGTGAGCGCTTTGGGCTGGGCGAAAGTTGTCATGAGTTGTTCGCCTCTCCGCGACGACCGAAGAACAGAAACTGCACGAGGCTGAGGAGGAGGGTCACGATCAGCAACACGTACGAAAGGGCGGAGGCGAATCCGAGGTCGAGGTCTTTGAATCCGGACTGATAGATCTGCATGACAATCGTTTCTGTGCTGCGATAGGGGCCGCCGCCGGTGAGTACGTAGATCTGGTCGAAGGCCTGCAGCGCGGCGATCAGGGCGACGACGACAACGAACGCCATCGTGTTGCTGAGCATCGGGAAGGTGACGTTGGTGAACCGTCTCCACCCGTTCGCCCCATCGAGCTGGGCCGCTTCGTACAAGCTGGTCGGAATCTCTTGAAGGCCGGCGAGAAAGATCACCATGTAGAAACCGAAGTTCTTCCATACGGCTACGAGCACGACGGTGGGCATGGCGAGCACAGGGTCTTGCAGCACGTTGCCGAGATGGATGCCCACAGCGGCCAGCCAGTAGTTGAGAAGCCCGATCTGCGGGTCGAGCAGGTATGACCACGCGAACGCGGCGACGGCGAGGGAGATGATGAACGGCAGAAAGAGCGTCGACCTGAAGAAGCTCCGAAAGGGCAGCCGCGGGCTGTTGATCGCGAGAGCCAGCATGAGCGCGACGGCGATCGACACCGGCGTGAACATGACGGCGTAATACGCCGTATTGCCCATGGAGTGCAGAATCTCGGGGTCGGTGAAGATTCGCGTGTAGTTGTCGAGTCCGACGAAGGTCGGGGTGCCGAAACCGCTGGCATCGGTGAACGACAACCGCAACGCCGAGATCATCGGCCAGCCGACGAAGGCCGCCAGAATGACGAGCGCCGGGGCCAGAAAGCCCACGATGGTTGCGCGGCGTTTGAAAGTGCCGTTGAGCGGCGTGCGGCCACCGAGTTGGCCATGTGGCCGAAACGGGCGGGTTCGCTGAAGACGTGCGGTGGTCATGAATCTCTCCACGGTTGGTGGGGGCCCCGTTGGGCCCCCACGTGACAGTTGGGGCGCGAGCTCTAACCCTTCAAGGCCTGCTGGATGCTCGTCTGGGCATCATCGAGGAGCTGCTTCGGGTCACCACCGGCAACGGCCTTCTGGGTGGCGGTGTCAACCGCGGTCAGAACGTCGGCGCTGTCGACCACTCCGGGCAGAAGTGCCACGGTGTTGGGCGCGATCTCGGTCAGGCTGGCGACGGTTGCGTTCGAGTTGACGTCAGCCGACGAGATGTCGGTGCGAAGCGGCGGCCAGCCCGAGCCGAGCGACCATTTTACGGCGGTTGTCTTGTCGTTGAAGTAGGCGAGAAACTTCTCGGCCGCCTGCTGCTTCGTGGCGTCGGTCTGCGCCGTCACAGCCAGTGAGATGCCGATTGCCGAGGCGACTTGCGCCTTCGGGCCGGCCGGAATTGCGGCAAGGCCGTAGTCGATGTTCGACGTGGTCGCGACTCCTGCCATCCAGGGGCCTCCGACCTCCATGGCTGCCTTGCCGGCGGTGAAGAGTTTGTCTGCCCCGATGCCGTCAAGACCGGTCGGCGAGATTTTGTCCTTCTGAATGGCACCAGCCCAGTAGGTGAGAGTGTCGATGTTGGCCTGCGAGTTGACGGTGGCCTGGGTTCCGTCGGAACTCGTGACCGAGCCGCCGTTGCCTTCGAACAGGCTCGGCCAGATTCCGTTGCCCACGGTTGCGTGGTCTGGCAGCGCGAGGCCGTACTGTTCGGGTGTTCCGTCGCCGTTGGAATCGACCGTCAGCTTCTTCGCGTCAGCGACCCACTGATCCCACGTGGTGGGGAACGTGGTGATGCCGGCCTGGGCGAAGAGCGTCTTGTTGTAGATGACAGACAGGGGCACGAAACCGCTCGGAACGCCGTACTTCTTGCCGCTGACGGTCTCCATGTTCACCGCTTCGGGCTTCAGCGCCTTGGTGTTGCTGGAATCCTGGGCGTAGAAGTCGTCGAGATTGACCAATGCCTTCTTCTGTGCGTACACGGGCAGTCGGTCGGAGGTCATGGCAACGATGTCAGGGCCATTCTTCGATGACAGGGCCGGCAGCAGCGTGTCGTCGATGACAGACCATGTCTTGGTCTGCGTCGAGATGGTGATGTTGCTCTGCGAGGCGTTGAAATCGTTGACGATGCTGTCGAGCACACCGCCGTCTGCCTCGGTGTAGCCGTGCCAGAACGTCAGAGCGACTTTTCCGTTGGCCTGGTCTGACGAGGAACCCGCCGAGCCGGAGCAACCCGAGAGTGCGATGGCGACCACGGCAGCCGTTGCCGCGACGCTGATCAGCTTCTTCACTGAATACCTACTTACTGCCTCTAACGTCTCTGTTTAGGGGCGATTCGAATGGGTTCGTACAAATTTACATCGATGTAAGTTTGAAATTACGGCAGCCATCGAACTCTGTCAAGAGTCATCTTCGAGATTGTTTTACGACTGAGTCGTGCCCGTTCAGAAGGGAACGAGTGTTGATTCCCGAACGATCAGGGCGAACCCCGTCACGACCTCGCGCGCTGCGGTGCTGGGCGCCGTGCCTTCGATTCGCTCGACGAGTAGCGCGACCGCCTCCTGAGCGATCTCGTCGCGCCGGGGGGAGATCGTGCTCAGCGACGGCGTGGAATACGAACTGTCTTCGATGTCGTCGAAACCGACAACAGAGACGTCTTCGGGCACTCTCAAACCGTTGTGCTTCAACGCCCGCAATGCGCCGAGGGCGAGGGCGTCGTTGAAGCAGACGATGGCATCGAATGTCGCGCCCGTCGCGATCAACCGTTCTGTCGCCTCGACGCCGTTCCTTCGATGCCAGAGAGATGCGGCCGCGAACAGCTTCGGGTCTGGTTCGATGCCATAGCTCGTCAGGGCGTCTTCGTAGCCCTGTAGCCGCGAGGCGGCGGTGCCGACGGGCCCATCCGGCTGAACGCCGAGAACGGCGATGCGTCGACGGCCGAGCTCCAGCACGTGAGTCGTCGCTGCGCGCGTCGCGGCAGCATTCGACATGGTCACGTGGTCTGCTTGGCTGCCGTGCACACGCTCACCGAGAACGACCACCGGAAAGTCGACGTTGAGCTGAGTCACGTCTGCCGGGGCGAGCGTGAGCGGGCTGTAGATCAATCCGTCGATCGAGTGTTTGCGCATGTTCGAGACGGCACTGATCTCGGTGGAGTCTTCTCTGACCGTCTGCTCGATCAATACCGTGTAGCCTCGTTGGCCGGCGGCCCTGATCACCGCGTCCGCCAGCTCGGCGAAGTACGCCTGGCTGAGTTCGGGTATCGCGAGGCCGATGACGTGGGTTCGGCCCACGCGCAGGTTGCGGGCCGCAATATTGATCTCGTAACTCAGTTCGTCGACCGCTGCCATGACCCTGGTTCGCATCTTCGCCGACACATGCTCGTAGCCCGACAAGACGTTCGAAACCGTCTTGACAGACACCCCAGCCCGGGCCGCCACGTCTTGCATCGTCGCCGCCGGACGATTCGACCACGCCATCCGAGCACCCCACTGACAAATTGTGTTGAGAAAAACCTAGCGGAACTGAGTAAAGCGTCACCACTCAGCCGCGCTGAAACGGGCGTGCCTAATGAGGGCAACGGCTGGGCGAAAGTGCGTGGCGCTGCGGGTGCCCACTGACTGAAGCCCCGATTTGCGCAGCTCGGGGCCTGCCGAGTGCCGCACCTGGCGTGAATCGCCCGACGGATCATTACATGTGTGTACGAGGGTCACTCGCTCGGATGACGCGGCCGAGTGCACGGTGTGCGTAGCGTGGCAGTATGAGCCAACTGACGTACCTGGAAGCGATCGTCATGGGCGTCATCCAGGGCATCTCCGAGTTGTTCCCGATCTCAAGTCTGGGACACTCCATTCTGATCCCGGCGATCGTGGGTGGTTCGTGGGCGACCGACATGAACGTTTCTGCGCCCGATTCGCCATACCTCGCGTTCATTGTGGGGCTGCACGTCGCGACCGCCCTCGCGTTGATCGTGTTCTTTCGCAAGGACTGGGCGCGCATCGTGGTGGGGCTGGTCACGTCGATCAGGTACCGACGCATCAGTACGGCACCGGAGCGCCTGGCGTGGCTGCTGATCATCGCCACGATTCCGGTCGCGATAGCGGGCCTGCTGCTCGACCACGTCTTTCGGAGCGTACTCGGTGTTCCCATGATCGCCGCGATCTTTCTCACGGTGAACGGGTTTGTACTGCTGCTCAGCGAACGGTTCGGTCGGCGCAGCCGCGCCCGCACGCCGAGAGCGGTGGTCACTGTCGGTGCCCACGCGGCCATCGGCTCGGTCGAGCCCGATGACGACGACGCACAAGTGGATGCCGCGGTCAGCTCCCTCAGTTTTCCGCGCGCGATCGCGGTGGGTGCCTCGCAGATCCTCGCGCTGCTGCCAGGGATCAGCCGTTCGGGCATTTCGATGGTCGGCGGCATGGCGGCCGGGCTCAGCAACCGCGAGGCGGCACGGTTCTCGTTTCTACTCGCAACCCCGGTCATCCTCGCCGCCGGAGTGCTGAAACTGCCCGACCTGTTCGGGCCCCTCGGGCAGGGCATTCAGGGCCAGGTGCTCGCCGGCAGCGCGGCGGCGTTCGTCAGCGCCTTCATAGCGGTCAGGTTTCTCGACCGCTATTTTCGCTCGCGCACCCTCGTTCCGTTCGCTGTCTACAGCGTCGTCGGCGGACTGTTCTGCATCGTGTTCTTCGCGGTTCGCTGAGGCGGGTCAATGAGCTGGGCGATGCGGTAGCCCACCAGTTCGCGCATGACCAGGCCGGTATTGGTGCGCTTCACGCCGTCGATGCTGAGAATGTGGCCGGTGATGCGGTACAGATCGTCGGCGTCGCGAGCGACGACGTGCACGAGCAGGTCGCTCACGCCGGTGAGGCCGTGCACCTCGAGCACCTCGGGCACGGTGGCGAGGGCGGCCCCGACACGGTCGAGTTTGCGCTGGGTGACGCGGGTGACCACGTAGGCGCGCAGCGGGTAGCCGAGAAATGCCGGGTCGATGCGCCTCTCGAACGAGCGCAGCGCGCCCTCGGCGGTGTAGCGGTCGAGGCGGGCCCGAACCGTGTTGCGGGCAAGCCCTGTCGAGGCGGCGATGGCCAGGTTGGTGACGTCGGGGTCGGCGACCAGCCGCTGCAGAATGGCTGCGTCGACCTGGTCGGCCTGGCGTTTTCGTGGCATTGTGATCACTTTCTTCGGGGCCGGCTTGGGTTCAGGTGAGCATCCTGCTTAGTTTAGGTCACGTCGATTGCGCAGAGAGCGTCATCTGTGGTCGACTCGGTGCGTCACTCCTCTGACCTAAGGAAGCCCGGTGGAACACAGCACGCTCAACGAGAATCGCGCCCGCCTCGACGATGCGGGCGGCGAGTCGCGCCTGGCTACGTTGGCCGCGATCGAACGGCGGGTGCTGTGGTTGTCGACCTCGATCATCCATCATGCCAACCGGGTGCGCGAGAACACCTCAGGCATCAAGGTGGGCGGGCACCAGGCATCGAGCGCCTCGATCAACACGATCATGACGTCACTCTGGTTCGGTCAGCTGCGCGCCGAAGACCGTGTCTCGGTCAAGCCGCATGCCTCGCCGGTGCTGCATGCCATCAACTATCTGCTGGGCAGCCTCGATGAGAAATACCTCACCACACTGCGGCAGTTCGGCGGGCTGCAGAGCTACCCGAGCCGGGCGAAAGACCCAGACCCGGTCGACTACTCGACGGGGTCGGTGGGCATCGGGGCGACGGCGCCGATCTGGGGCGCTATCTCGCGCAGATACACCGAGACGATCACGGGCACGCCCAGCCGCGGGCGCCAGTACTCGCTGGTCGGCGACGCCGAACTCGACGAAGGGGCCATCTGGGAGGCGGTGCTCGATTCGAGCGTGGCCGAGCTGGGCGAGATCGTCTGGATTGTCGACCTCAACAGACAGTCGCTCGACCGGGTGGTGCCGAACAGTGCTGCCGGCAAGATTCAGCGGATGTTCGAGGCCGCCGGCTGGCAGGTGATCGCCGTTCGCTTCGGCAGTCTGCTCGAGGGCCTGTTCGACCGCGACGGTGGCCCAGCCCTTCGCGACCGCATCGTTGCGATGCCGAACCCCGAGTACCAGCGTCTGCTGCGCTGCGCCGCCGACGAGCTGCGCGACCGCCTGCCGGGCACGGGGTCGGCCCGGCAATCGATTGCCGATCTGTTGGCCACGATCGACGACGAGACGCTGCTGGCGGCGATCCGCAACCTCGGCGGGCACGACCTCGCCGCGCTGCAGCAGGCGTACGCGGAGATCGACGACACCCGGCCGACCGTCATCATCGCCTACACGATCAAGGGGTACGGGCTGCCGACAGAGGGGCACCCGCAGAACCACTCGTCGCTGCTGAGCGTCGAGCAGTACCGGGCGCTCGCCGAGCAGCTCGGCGAAGATGCCGCTCACCCGTGGCAGCGATTCGCGGCGGGCTCGGCCGGGGGAGTGCTCTGCGCTTCGACCGCCGAGCGGCTGCACCGCGACCCCATCGAAGCGGTACTGCCGCCAGCCGTGCCCGCCGACTTCGGCCGCACACCGGCGGGCACCGCTACGACGCAGGCCGCCCTCGGCCGCGCGCTGCTCGACCTCACCCGCGCGGCGCCCGAGGCTGCACGCCGCGTGGTCACCGTGACCCCCGACGTCAGCTCGAGCACGAACCTGGCCGGCTGGGTGAACAAGGTGGGTGTCTGGTCGACCGAAGAGCGCCAGGACTGGTTCAGCGACGATGCCGAGACCATCATGCACTGGCGAGAGAAGCCCACCGGCCAGCACATCGAACTGGGCATCGCCGAGGTGAACCTCGTGAGCCTGATCGGTGAGCTCGGCGCCACGTGGAGTCGCTGGGGCCAGCCGCTCTTCCCCATCGGGGTGCTCTACGACCCGTTCGTCGAGCGCGCGCTCGAACCGTGGTCATACGGCATCTACGCCGGCGGCCAGTCGATTCTCGTCGGCACGCCCTCTGGCGTGACACTCGCCCCCGAGGGCGGTGCCCACCAGTCGATCAAGACCCCCTCGATCGGCCTCGAGCAGCCGAACTGCATCAGCTACGAACCCGCGTTCGCGCTCGACGTCGAGTGGACCCTTCTTGCCGCGATGGCCCAGATGGGCCGCGAGGGCGGTACGTCGGCCTACCTCCGGCTGTCGACGAAGCCGGTCGATCAGCAGCTGGCCTCGATTCCCACCGACCCCGCTGCGCGCGAGCGTCGTCGCCGGCAGGTCGTGGCCGGCGGGTACCTACTGCGAGCGGCGCTGCATCCCGCGGTGACGATCGTGACCATGGGCGCGCTGGTTCCGGATGCCCTGGCGGCCGCCGATCGTCTCGAAATGCTTGGCACGCCCGTCGATGTGCTTTGTGTCACGAGCCCCGGGCTGCTCTACGAAGCGCTGCAGGGTCGAAACGGACAGGGCTCGGCCGAGACCTGGATTCTCGACCAGATACTGCCCCGCGAGAAGGCTGCGCCCATGGTGACCGTGCTCGACGGGCATCCGCACACCCTCGCGTTTCTCGCCTCGGTGAACCAGGTGAAGAGTCGCAACCTCGGGGTGAGCGGTTTCGGCCAGGCCGGGGCGATCGACGAGGTGTACCGGTATCACGGCATCGATACCGACAGCATCGTGCGGGCGGCGCTCGACGTGGTCGCCTGAGGCCGAGTGGCTCAGGCCACCGGCAGTGCGGCCACCGCCGACACGCGCAGGAAGTCGAGTTTCGCCGCAGCTTCCGAGCCGGTCGCGGCGGTGTACGCGACGATGCGCAGGTCGGTTCCGGCCACGCTGAACACATCGCAGTCGAGTTCTACATCGCCGACGAGCGCGCTGTGCACCACTTTTCGTTCTGACTGGTGTTCGCCAACCGCCCCGCTCTGCCAGAGCTCCCGAAAGGTGTCGTTCGCTGCTGTCAGCTCGGTGACGAGCGCGTCGACCCCGCGGTCATCGGGGTACTGGCCGTGCACCCGGCGGAGATCTGCCACGAGAGACGCTCCGAACGCATCGACGCTGCCCGACCGGCTCACGATCGCTGCCTCGCCGTCGTGCAGGGCGGCGCCCGTGAAGAGCGAGCGAATCAGGTTCGGCCGCCCGCCGCCGGCGGGCCTCACGGGTTCGCCGAGCAGCGCCGCCCAGAGCGGGCTCCAGGTGATGAGGTCCCACGAGGCCGTGAATACGGCCAGCGGTGATTCACTCAGCCGCGCCACCAGGCGCTGCACCCCGGGCGGAATGTGCGACGGAACCTCACGCGGCGACGGCGGCAGCAGCCCCGCCACCACGAAGAGGTGGTCGCGCTCGGTGTCGCTCAGCTGCAGGGCCCGGGCGAGAGAGGCGGCGACCTGCGCCGACGGCCGGCGGGCGCGGCCCTGCTCGAGGCGAACCACGTAGTCGACGCTCAATCCTGCCAGCGCGGCGAGTTCTTCCCGTCGCAGACCGGATGCCCGGCGGGAGTCGCCCGCGGGCAGCCCCACGTCGATCGGCGAGAGACGATCGCGCCAGGAGCGGAGGAGTGCCGCGAGATCGCCGTGCTGAGCATCCTGCATCTGCCCAGTCTGCCAGCGTGAGGCCCATTCTGGGTGGTACCGCGAGTCCTCCTGTTCGGCCGGGCCACGACACTGCGGCCTGCGGGCAGCAGACTCGAGCCATGACTACAACACCTGACGCGGCGGCAGTGCCGAACGCGACCACAGCACCCGGCGCGACCACAACACCCGGCCCGACCACAGCGCAGAACCCGACCACACTGATCACCGGGGCCAACAAGGGCCTCGGCTACGAAACCGCACGCCGCCTCATCGCGGCGGGGCACACCGTCTGGATGGGCGCTCGCGACGAGGCGCGCGGCCGGGCCGCGGCCGAGGCGCTGGGCGGCCGGTTCGTGCAGCTCGATGTGACGAGCGACGCGTCGGTGGCTGCGGCCGCCGAGACCATCGGGGCGGCAGGTGGGCTCGACGTGCTCGTGAACAACGCTGGCATCACGGGCCCGCGCCGCGCGATCGACGAGCTGACGGCGGCCGACGCCGAGCTGGTGTTCGGCACCAATGTGGTGAGTATTGTGCGGGTGACGCATGCAATGCTGCCGCTGCTGCGGGCATCCGATGCCCCCACGATCGTCAACGTGTCGAGCGGGATGGGGTCGTTCGACGCCGTGCTCGACCCGCAGCGGCTCGAGTCGAACATCATCGCTCCGCTGTACCAGTCGTCGAAGTCGGCCGTGACGATGCTGACGGTGCAGTACGCGAAGGCGTTCCCCGAGATGCGCATCAATGCGGCAGACCCGGGCTACACGGCGACCGATCTGAACGGAAACAACGGTCTGCAGACGGTCGAAGAGGGCACCGACGCGGTTGTCGACCTGGCGACACGCGGGGGAGCTGGCCCGACGGGCACGTTCATCGACCGGGCGGGCGTCGCGCGCTTCTGAGCGGTGGTGAGGCGCTGGCGGCGACGATTGTGCCGCCAGCGCTCTGCCTGACGCGGGTGGCTACCGCACGTTCTCGATGATCTCGTCGGCCACCCAGCGCGCCACGTTCTCGGGGTAGGGTGCGCCCAGCGACAGCACGAAGTGCCCGAACCCCGCCTCGGCAGCGTCGGTGATGGCCTGTCGTGTGTCGGCGGGGTCGTCATACGACACTGACACGTGCATCGAGCGCACGATGGTGGCCGGGTCGCGCCCGATGTCGGCGCAGTAGGTGTCGAGCAGGGCGCTTCGCTCGATTGCATCGGCAAGGTCGCCGCCCGGAATGTTCCACTGGTCGGCATGCTTCGCCACCACGCGCAGCAGGGCCGCTGAGCGGCCCCCGATCATGATCGGCGGGGCTGGCCGCTGCACGGGCTTCGGGTTGCAGAACGCCCCGGTGAGGTGCAGGTAGGCACCATCGAAGTCGAACGGCTGCTCTTCCACCCACAGTCGCCGCATCACCGTGAGCGCCTCGTCGAGGTTGCCCACCGCATGCGCGAAATTCTCGAACGGCAGGCCGTGCGCTGCATACTCGCGCCGGGCGACCGGATGATCGGGGCGAGACCCCGCGCCGATACCAAAGTCGAGCCGCCCGCCTGACACCACGTCGACCGTGGCGGCGATCTTCGCGAGCATCGCCGGCGGGCGAAACCGGTTGCTCGTGACGAGCAGCCCGAGGCGCAGCCGGTGGGTCTGGGCGGCGAGGGCCGCGAGCAAGGTCCAGCCCTCGAACGTGGGCCCGTTCGGGTCTCCCCAGATGGGCATCAGATGGTCGAAGAGCCAGGCGTGCTCGATCTCGTCGACGGCGTCGGCCTCGAGCCAGACCCGCAGGATGTCGGCGTAGTCGACCTGCGTGGGGGCGGTGGCGATGCCGAAGCTGAGGTGGAGTGGTCGGGGCATGGGTGATCCAATCGAGATTTCGCCTTTTCGCGCTCGCGCGTCGGGTGTGCGATCATGTACAAGCGGAACCATGATCCGCTAGAGACTATACGGAACGATATTCCGTTTTGCAATCGGTTTTACTCGAAGGGCCAGCCATGACAGTTGTCGACGAGGGTGCCACGGCCGGGCTGCCGGCGTCGGTGCCCGTGGTGCCCGCGGTGCCCGTGGTGCCCGGGCGGCCGAAGCGTGCTGACGCGCGCCGCAACGAGCAGGCTTTGCTCGACGCCGCAGCCTCGGTGTTCGTGAGCTCGGGCGTCGATGCGCCCGTACGCGAGATTGCGGCGGCGGCCGGGGTGGGTGTCGGAACGATCTACCGGCACTTCCCCACCCGCGCCGACCTCGTCGTGGCCGTGTACCGGCACCAGGTCGAAGCCTGCGCTGAGGCCGGGCCGGCTCTGCTCGCGTCGCACAGGTCGCCCGCCGAGGCGCTCGCCCGGTGGGTCGACCTCTTCGTCGACTTTCTCGTGACAAAGCACGGGCTCGCGGCTGCGCTGCGATCAGATCGCGACGGTTTCGACTCTCTGCACGCGTACTTCATCGACAGGCTCGTGCCGGTCTGCGCCGACCTGCTCTCGGCGTCGGTCGCCGCCGGCGAGAGCCAGCCTGGCGTCACCGCGTATCAGCTGATGCGCGGCATCGGGAACCTCTGCGCGGGAGCCGAGCACGACCCCGGCTACGACGCGCGTCGCCTCGTGCAGCTGCTCATCGCGGGGCTGCGAAGAGGCGCCGAGCGGCCTTAGAAGAGAGTGTCGTGTGCTGGCCTCTGGCTGGCTGATGCCTGTGGTGCAGACACCGGTCGCGCCGCCAGTGTGGCCGGGGCTGCTGCAGAAGCCGCAGAAGCCGCGGAACCGTCGATGCGCGGGGCGCCTCCCGGGTAGCCTGGGCCAGTGTCGGGGGTGCGGCCCTTGGCGTAGGCTTCCGCGGCACCGCGGGCACGAACATCCGCTGCCTCGTTCAGGGTGTGACCGACGTGGCCCTTGACCCACTCGAAGCGGTAGCGACGGCCCACGATGGCGTCGTCGATCTCTTTGATGAGGTCGAGGTTCATGACCGGTTTGCCGTCACCCTTTCGCCACCCCTTGCGCTTCCAGCCGGGCATCCACTTGGTGATCGTGTTGATCACATACTGGCTGTCGCAGAGAATGTGCAGGTCGTCGTCGACGTGTGCGGTGGCGCGAAACAGCTCGAGCACTGCCTTCAGTTCGCCCATGTTGTTCGTGCCGTGCGGCCAGCCGCCGGCGCCCCAGGTCGAGTCGTCGATGTACCAGGCCCAGCCGGCGGGCCCGGGGTTGCCGAGGGCAGAACCGTCGGCTGATGCGGTGATAGTCATTGCCCCAAGGGTACCGGTGCCGGGCCGAGTGCTCTGATTCGGGTGCCCGTGCGGCAGTGCGTCTGCCGCATGCGCCAGTGCTTCGGCGCCTCAGTCGTCGTCGTGCGCGCCGAAGTCGGGGCGAACATCCCAGGCCGTCTGCCGCCGCAGCGCTGCAATGAGTGTCAGGGCCTGAAGTCGAGCCTGGTCGGTGCTCACTGTGCTGTACACGTCGAGGGCGAGCGGCGGCGGTTCGCCGAACTTCGGCAGCTCGACCTCGACCCACGCGCCGTCGGCCAGGGCGATTCTCGGCATGCCGAGCTTGGCGTTCTCGACCGGCGCGTCGACGGCCAGCGAGATCACGGCCAGGGCGTCGAGCTTCGAGATGGCTTGGTACAGGACGATCGTGGCGCAGTATTCGGGCACGCTCGCGGGTGGCGTGCTTCGTCGAAACCATCGGCCGGGCATCCTTCAAAGTTACCCGCTTGCATCCCGCCCGCCGAAGCCCTAGCTTTTTGGCATGATCGGTACCCTGGACGTTGTTGTTGTCGACTGCCCCGACCCCGAGCGCCTGGCCGACTTCTACGCCGAGCTGCTCGGAATGCAGACGGTGTCGCGCGACGCCGACTGGTGCGAGATCGTGCCACCCGGTGACGCTCGGCCGTTCCTCGCCTTTCAGCGGGCCGACGGGTATCGGGCGCCCCAGTGGCCGGGTCAGGATGTTCCGCAGCAGTTGCACCTCGACGTGAAGGTCGACGACCTCGACGTGGGCGAGCAACAGGTTCTCGCCATTGGCGCGACGCTCACCGGTGCCGGAGCCACGACGTTTCGCGCGTACCTCGACCCCGCTGGCCACCCGTTCTGCCTCGTCAGGCCCGCCGACTAGCGTTTGCCCCTGGAGGCCAGTGTTTTCAGGGAGACGAGGTCTTCATCTCGCACACCGGAGACAACGAACCTGGTGCGCGATCGAGCATCCGAAGTTCTGGTATGAGCGCAACAACAGCCCGACGGCTGCGAGTCAAGCGGTAGACGAGGTCGGTGAAGAAAGCGTTGACTCGATTGAGAGAGCAATGTGACGAAGAGGAGGCCGCAGTGGCGAACATGACGGCAGGCGATTTGGGGTTGAAACCGGATTCGGGACGGGCGAAAGACCTGTACGGGTGGTTTCTGGCGAGCCTGCTGTTTGGGCGGCCGGTGCAGCAGGAGGTGTCGGCCGCGACGTGGCGGGTGCTGGTGAAGCACGGGCTGACGAGCCCGGGGCGGTTCGCAGAGTACGACCGCGAGGGGCTGCGGGCGCTGCTCGATGAGGGGCACTATGCGCGCATCGACTACGTGATGACAGATGAGCTGCACGAGGTGATGCACCGGGTGAAGTCTGAGCACGGGTCAGTGAGCCAGCTGGTGAAGCGGGCCGGGTCGCGTGTGGAGCTGAAAGCGACGATGTTGGAGTGGAAGGGTATGGGCCCGAAGACGGCAGACATCTTTCTGCGGGAGGTACCCGACAGTGTGATCGGCAGCGCTACGGCGTGACCGGCAGCGCGAAGGCGTGACCAGCGGTGCCGGCGAAGCCCGGCGAGAAGCTTGACGAACAACCGAATAACCGAACAACAGGGAGAACACCATGAAGGTCGCACTACTCGGAACCGGAACGATGGGCGCCGGAATGGCCCGCTCGCTGCTGCGGGCGGGAATCGACGTGACGGTCTGGAACCGCCACAGCGAGAAGGCGAAACCCCTCGAGAGCGACGGCGCGACGGTCGCCGAGTCTGTGTCAGACGCGGTTCGTGAGGCCGACGTGGTGCTCACGATGCTGTTCGACGAAGCCGCCGTGACCGAGGTGGCGGTCGAGTTTCTGGCGAACATGGCCCCGGATGCCGTCTGGATGCAGTGCGCAACGGTGGGGGTGGCGGGGGTGGGCCGGCTCCAGGCACGTGCGGCCGAGCACGGGGTGAGCATGGTCGACGCCCCGGTGGTGGGAACGAAGAAACCGGCCGACGAGGGCACGCTCGTGGTTCTGGTGTCGGGGGAGGCGGCGAGCATCCGGAGCCTGGCGCCCGTGCTCGACGCGATCGGCTCGAAGACGGTGGAGGTGGGCGACGCACCCGGCAGTGCGAGCGCGCTGAAGCTGGCGTGCAACGCGTGGGTGGCGTCGCTGACCGCGGCCACGGCGCAGTCGGTCGAGATGTGCCGGCTGCTCGGAGTCGACCCAGCCCTCTTTCTGCACGCGATCGACGGCGGCCCCTCGAACACGCCCTACGCGCAGCTCAAGGGCGGCATGATGATCGACGACGACTTCACGGCGTCATTCGCGGTCGATGGGCTGGCGAAAGATCTGGGGCTGATGCTCGAGGCGGTTCAGGATGCCCGTTCGGGCTCCGAGGCTCCGACCGAGATGTTGCAGGCCCTCGCCGGGCTGTTCGGGCGGGCGAGTGCGCTCGGGCACGGGTCAGACGACATCGCGGCGGTCGTGACGGCCTTCCGCCCGTAGTACGAAGTGGGGGCGACTCACGCCCGTAGCCGGGCCCGCTCCGCCGCACGAGAGCGGCCCCGGCCGTACCCGACCGCCAGCGCGCCGAGGCCGACGAGAAACGCGGTGAGGCCCACGATGTAGCCGATGACGCTGCCCCAGCCGCCGTTGGCGGGGTTGAGAAACGGGTACGGGTAGATGGTGCCGCCACTTGCGGCAGCGCGAACGAACGTGTAGACGGCCCACGCGATCGGGTAGGTCACGACCACCCAGAGAGTGCGCCAGCGCAGCACCGGCCGCCCGGGCGAGAGTAGCCAGTCGAGCACGATGATGATCGGCACCCAGACGTGCACGATCTCGTTGGGCCAGCTGAGCCCCTGGAAGCCGGGCGAGGGAGCCCCACGCAGCAGCAGGTTGTAGACCGCCGCGGTGACGATGGCGTAGGTGAGAGTGGCCATGCGCACGGTCGTGTACAGCGTGGTGTCGCGGGCGAGCCTCAGCGCCATGACGCCCCCGACGACCAGCACCACGATGTTGAACAGACTGGTTTCGATGGTGAAGTAGCTGAAGTACTCCCACGGGTCGAAGGCGTTGTGCACCACGCGATCGGCGATCTGAATCACGATGGTGGCCAGCAGGCCGAGCCCCACCAGGAGCCGCACTGCTCCGACTGCGCGTCTGTTCATGGTGGGTATTCGACGCCGAGGGCGTGAGCGCTTGCCTCACCCCTGATTCGGGCGCGGCCTCAGCGAGTACAGGCCGCCGTCGACGGCGAGAATGACGCCGTTCGTGCTCCGCGAGGTGGGGGAGGCCAGGTAGGCGACGGCCTCGGCCACCTCGTTCGGCTGAACCAGCCGGCCGGTGGGCTGGCGGCTCTCGAGGGCTGCGCGTTCTGCCGCGGGGTCGGCGGCCGAGTCGAGCAGCCGGCCGACCCATGGGGTGTCGGCGGTGCCCGGTGCGACGGCATTGACGCGAATGCCCAGCGGAAGGCAGTCGGTGGCCACCGCCAACGTGAGGGCCGAGATGGCCCCCTTCGAGGCGGAGTAGAGCGCCCGTTGCGGCAGCCCGGCCCAGGCTGCGATCGACGAGGTGAAGACGATGGCGGCCTTCGACGACTCGCGCAGGTGCGGCAGTGCGGCACGAACGGTGCGAGCGGAGCCGATGACGTTGATGTTGAGCACGCGCATCCACTCGTCGTCGTCGTTTGCCTCGATGTCGCCCTGGGCTCCGATGCCGGCGTTCGCCACCACGATGTCGAGCTGGTGGGCGCTGGCGACGACCTCGGCGATGGCCGCCGTGACGCTGGTCGTCTCACCGATGTTGCAGTGCACGCCGATGAGGGGCGCGCTGACCTGCTCGGGTGTGAGGTCGAGGCAGTACACGGTCGAACCGCGGCGGTAGAGCTCTTCGGCGATGGCTTTGCCGAGACCGGATGCTCCACCGGTGACCACGGCGACGGTGCCGTCGTAGCTGCCGTCGTCGGCCCGTCGCGTGAGGGTGCTGTCGGTCACGAGGGGCTCCCGGGGTGGGTTGGCAGTACCGTCTGGCGCACAGACTGGCGCTGCGTGCCGAGCAGATCGATGCTGCACTCGAACACATCGCCGTCGGCGAGGTACGGGAAGCGGCCCGACAGGCCGACGCCCTCGGGGGTGCCCGTGTTGATGAGGTCGCCCGGCTCGAGCACCATGAACTGGCTCAGCTGGTAGACGATGGTGGCCACGTCGAAGATGAGGTCGCTGGTGTTGGAATCCTGGCGCGGCTCGCCGTTGACAGTTGAGGAGAGGCGCAGGCCCGACCCGTCGCCGACCTCTGCCGTCGGCACCAGCCACGGGCCGAGCGGGTTGAACGTCTCGGCGCTCTTGCCCTTGCTCCACTGGCCGCCCGAGATCTCGATCTGGTAGGCCCGCTCTGAGACATCGTTCGAGACCGCGAAACCGGCGATGACGCCGAGCGCTTCGTCGGGGCTGCTGAGATAGCGGGCGCGAGAGCCGATGACCACGGCGAGTTCGACCTCCCAGTCGGTCTTCGTCGAGCCCGGCGGGATGAGCACGGTGTCGTAGGGGCCGACGACAGTGTTCGGGTGTTTGAAGAAGATCACGGGCTGGGTGGGCGGCAGCGAACCCGACTCGACGGCATGGGCCGCGTAGTTCATGCCGATGCAGATCACGGCGGTCGGGCGGGCGATGGGGGCACCGACGCGGAGCACCGAGCCGTCACTCGGGTCGCCCAGCGTGGCGAGGGTGCCGGCTACGAGGGCAGCAGCCACCTCGGCGATGCCGCCTCGCGCGAAGAAGGCGCCGTCGAGGTCGGCGGTGAGGGAGCTGAGATCGAAGAGGGTGCCGTGCTCGTCGAGAACGGCGGGGATCTCGTGGCCGAGGGGGCCGAGGCGCAGGAGCTTCATGCAGGGCTTTCTGTAGGCGGTGGGGTTGAGGTGACTCCATACATCCTATGTTTAGCCGCCGCTCGGCGCTAGAGCGGGTTCGGGCAGCAGTGTGCCACGCTCGGCTTTCGACCTCAGGTGGTGGCGCGCCTGATCCACCCCTCGATGCCGGCGATGTGGGCCGTGACGAGGCCCTTGGCGAGCTCGGCGTCGCCCGCCGCGATGGCCTCGACGATGGCCGCGTGCTCTGAGAGCGTGCGGCCGGCTGCGTTCTCCTCGGTGATTCCGCGCCAGAGCCGTGCTCTGACGGTCTTGCTGCTGAGGGCATCGAGCAGCGTCGAGAGGTAGTCGTTGCGGCTGGCCGCTGCGATGCGCCGGTGAAAGTCGAGATCGTGCTCGACGAGGGCCGCGACGTCGTCGGTGGCGGCCGCGAGTTCGATGCTGCGTCGCAGGTCGGTCAGGGCATCCGGTGTCATCCGTGTGGCGGCCAGGGCGGCGGCCGACGATTCGAGAATACGGCGCACCTCGAAGAGTTCGAGCACCGACTGGTCTTGGTGCAGGTCGACGACGAACTGCACGGCCTCGAGCAACAGGCCGGGCTCGAGGCTGGTCACGTAGGTTCCGTCACCGCGGCGCACGTCGAGCACCCGGATGAGTTCGAGCGCCTTCACCGCTTCGCGAAGGGAGTTGCGCGAGAGACCCAGCCGCTCGCTGAGCTCGGCCTCGGGGGGCAGGCGGTCGCCGGGCCGCAGTTCGCCGCGCAGAATCATCTCGCGGATGCGGCTGATCGCTTCGTCAGTGACGGCCATGGGGTCTCTCGGGTTCGGGAAGGGTGTTCAGACATCCTATGTGTCGGGCGTGCCAACTGAACAGAGATCTGCACCGATGGCTGAGTATTGCGGCTATCGAGCCGCCGCTCTTGTATGAGGGATCGTGTGCCGCATGCCCTGTGTCACATCGGTCTGCTGGCCAGAATGGCCTTGCCTCGTCGGGGCGCCCGGGGTCAGGGGCGGCGAGCGGGGGCGACGTGCGCGAGGATGCGCCGCCAGTGGCTCACGAGGGTGAGCTCGCGGGCGCCGGCCGCGCGGATGACACGCGAGCGCGGGATGCGGCGGCGGTACCACTGGCCGTCCGCAGCCGCTGTGGCGGCTGTGTCAGAACCGGAGCCGTCGGAGCCGTCGTCGGCCCGGTCGCCGTAGACCAGCAGCGTTGCGGCCGTGATGCGCGGCAACTCGTCGACCCAGCCGCGGTCGCGGAACGCGAGCAGGTCGGTGGCGATACCGGAGGGGCCCTGCGTGCTGGCTTCGGCGAGCATCCGGTCGATGCGGCCTGCGACACCCGGGCGGGAGAGGGCTGGGTCGTCGTCTGCGATGCCGAGGGAGGCGCGGGTGAGGGTGGGCCGGGCGCCCAGTGCGCGGGTGAGTTGCGACAGCGGGGCGTGGGCGTTCATCGATGAGAGGCCGACGCGGCGGCGAACGGTGTCGCCCAGTGCGGCTGCGGATGCCCGGGGCAGCCCCACAGCGACAACCCTGTCGACCAGGTCGGGGTGCCGCGCGGCCAGCGACAGCGCGACGGCCCCGCCCGTGCCCCAGCCGACCACGCCCACCGTGCCGAAGTCGGCGCCTCCGACCGCTCTGGCTTCGTCTTCTGAGCTGGCGAGGAACATGGCCAGGTCGTCGGCCCGGTCTTGGATGGTCGGAATGGCCCCCTCTGGGAGCGGGTCTGAGGCCCCGTAACCGGGGCGGTCGAGCATCAGCAGATGAACCGGCCACTGGGCGGTGACGGTGGGGTTCGGGTCGAATGCGCCCGCGCCGGGGGTGGGGTGGCAGAGCACGATGAGGCGCTTCGACGCCGGGTCGCCGGCGGCCGAGACGCCGAGGCCGCGCCCGTCGTCGAGCATGAATCTGTGATTGGCCACGCGCGTGCCACCCCTCGAGCCGGTCGCGCCATGCGAGGCGCGTGACGAACAGTACCGTTTTACTGAATCACGGATCGGCGGCGGGCGGGGGTAAACCCTGGGAGGGTTGACAGCGGCGCGCCCGACTGCGGCGATTGCGGTGCACAATGAAGGGAGGCCAGAACCCCGGGAGAGACCATGCCAGACACCGCACGCCCCCTCGCGAAGCTGGGCTTTCTGAGCATCGGGCTGTTCGACGAGGCCGACCCGTTCGCTGGGCACGAGAGCACCCTGCAGATCATCGAACTAGGCGAGCAGCTCGGGTTCGACAGCGCGTGGCTGCGCGACCGGCACCTGCAGTACGGAATCTCATCGCCGGTCGCGGTGCTGGCGGCGGCGAGCCAGCGAACGACCCGCATCGAGCTCGGAACCGCGGTGATTCCGCTCGGCTTCGAGAACCCGTTTCGGTTGGCCGAAGACCTCGCTACCGTCGACGTTCTCAGCCGCGGCCGGCTGAACGCCGGTGTGAGCGTGGGGCCGCCCACGCACTTCGACGACATCAAGGCGCACCTGTACCCCGACACGGCCGAGGGCGAGGACTTCGGGCACGATCGGGTTCTGCGCCTGCTGGCGAACCTGCGAGGAGACGCGGTGAGCACGTTCGCCGGAACAGAGGGCATCGAGGCCTATTCGCCGCGCATCCAGCCGCACTCGCCGGGCCTCGTGAATCGCGTCTGGTACGGCGCCGCCGGGCTCGCCTCGGCCGCATGGGCAGGCGAGAACGGGCTGAACCTACTCACGAGCAGTGTGGTGCGGGCCGAAGAAGACGAC
Organism: Subtercola sp. RTI3; assembly: GCF_035018625.1. NCBI lineage: Bacteria > Bacillati > Actinomycetota > Actinomycetes > Micrococcales > Microbacteriaceae > Subtercola > Subtercola sp. RTI3. The sequence continues at coordinate 78,802 of NZ_JASJXO010000005.1, forward strand.
GACTTCGCGCGCATCCAGCGCTCGCACATCGACCTCTTTCGACAGACTCACCCGCTCGGCCAGGCGGCACGCGCGTCGCAGGGGCTCGTCGTGATTCCGACCGACACCGCGACTCCCGAGCAGGTGACGAGGTACCGCGCCTACGCCGAGAGCCGGTTCGCGCGCACACAGACGCCGCAGGGCCCGCAGCGCATTCTGTTCGCGCCCGACATCGTGGGCAGCTCTGCCGAGATTGCGGATGCTCTGCGAGCGCACGCCGGATTCCAGGCCGTCGACGAGGTGGTCTTCGCGCTGCCTTTCTCGTTCGAGCACGCCGACTACGTTCAGATCCTCACCGACGTCGCCACGGTGCTCGGCCCCTTGCTCGGTTGGAAACCGGGCGCGTAGCGCCCTCTGCACCGGGCCTGCAGGCCGCTCCTCGCTACACCCTGCGAGCGCACCAGGTGAAACCCCGCACGCCACCCGTGGGTGCGGCAGAATTGCAGGGTGGCGAGTAGAACAGACGTGATCGGGTTCTGGGCGGTGCGCAGTGCGGTGACGCTCGGCGCGCTGGTGTCGGTGTGGGCGGCAGTGTCGACCGGGTCGATGCTGGTGCACGGGCATCCGGCATACACCGTGATTCTGGCGGTCACCTTCGGCGTGTGTGTGGTGGTGGCGGTGCGATCGTGGCGCCGGCGAGTGGTGGTGCGCCGACGATTGCGACCGCTGCGGGTGGTGGCGTTCGGGCTGGGGGTCATCGTGATTGCAGCCGTGGCATGGCTGGTGCCGTCGTCGGCTGACGAGCCGGCGCTCGCGGCAATGCGCTCTGATGCGGCTGTCACCGTGACCGAAGACGCCACAGAAATCGTGCTGACTCCGACCGGCACGGTCAGGGCGACCGGGGTGTTCTTTCAGCCGGGTGCCACAGTGGATGCCCGGGCCTACGCCGCCGTTCTGAGGCCGCTTGCCGAGGCGGGGCACCTCGTTGTCATTCCGAAGCAGCCGCTCGGAATCGCCTTTCTCTCGGCGGCCGCGTTCGGCGGAGCGCGTTCGGCGCATGCCTCCGTGACCCAGTGGGTGGTCGGTGGCCACTCGCTCGGTGGAACCGTCGCCGCCATCGACGCAGGCTCGTTCGCCGGCGCCAGCACCTGGAAGGTGGTGGGGCTGCTGCTGTACGCGTCGTACCCTGCCACCGACATGAGCGGCCTCGGCGCCCGGGTGCTCTCGGTTTCGGGGTCGAACGACGGCCTTGCGACGCCGGCGAAGATCGATGCATCGAAGCCATCGCTTCCCGCCGACACGCAGTATGTGGTGATCGCCGGGGGAGTGCACGCGTTCTTCGGCGATTACGGCCCGCAGGCGGGAGACGGGGTGGCGGGTGTCTCTCACGATGATGCCCGCACGCAGATCGAGCAGGCCAGCGTGACCTTCGTGAACGGGTTCGACGGCTGAGATGAGGCGGCTCGGCGGGGTGGTGTGGGCAGCCCCGCGGGGCATCCGGAGCCCCCTCGACGAAGCGCTGGGCAGAACTTAGGCTTGACGCATGAGCGGCAAGAACGAGCGCAGTGACGCTCGCCTGAATGTGGCCCGGTATAAAGTCGATGGCACGACCCCCGGCAGCGCGGAGCCCGATGACGAGGCCGACACCGCGGGCCAGCCCCGAATGGAGGCACGGGCGCAGTTCGTCGAGATCGCCATTCAGCAGGCCATCCGCCGCGGCGATTTCGACAACCTGCCGGGCGCTGGCAAGCCCCTCAGCGGGTTGCAGCAGACGTACGACCCCGACTGGTGGATCCGCAAGAAGATCGAACGCGAGAACATCACCGGCCTCGGCCCGCCGGCGCTCACTCTGCGCGCAGAGAACACGGCTCTGGATGCCCGGCTCGACGCCGCGCCCTCAGAAACGGCCGTTCGCGACCTGCTCGACGACTTCAATCGGCGCATCGTCGAAGCGCGCCGGCAACTGAAGGGCGGGCCGCCGGTGATCACACCGACGCGCGACATCGACAGCGAACTCGAGCGGTGGCGGCAACGCCGTGCCGAGCGCTATCAGGAGATGCTTCAGGCGCGCGAGCGGGCCGACGCTGCCCTCGAGGCGATGTCGTGGCGGGAGCGTCGGCGGGCGAGGCGGCGGGGGTAACCGCGGTGCCGCCACGATCAGATGCGCTGGATCTGACGCACCCCAGGGGGCAGCGGGGCTCCTCGCCGGCAAGCGGTCAATGCCTTTTGTGAACTCAGTACATTTAATGCGACCATGGTGCATGATCGAATTCTGCCCGCTCGACCTCGGTAGCCGGTTCATTCCCTATGACGAGGGGCTCGAGCGCCAGCGCGACCTGCACCGAAGAGTTGCCGCGCGCACCGCACCCGACACGGTGCTGCTGCTCGAACACCGCGCGGTGTATACCGCCGGCAAGCGCACCGAACCGAGCGAGCTGCCCACCGATGGCTCGGAGGTCGTGGTCTCTGATCGCGGTGGCAAGCTCACCTGGCACGGCCCAGGGCAGCTCGTCGGTTACCCCATTCTGCGGTTGCCCGAACCGCTCGACGTGGTTCGGTACGTGCGCGACCTCGAGGCGGCGCTCAGTGCCGTGGTAGCAGAGTTCGGTATTGAGGGGCATCGCGTCGAGGGCCGCTCGGGAGTGTGGGTGACGCAGAACGGAGCCGAGGCGAAGATCGCAGCCATCGGCATCCGGGTGTCTGAAGGCGTCTCGATGCACGGTTTCGCCCTCAACTGCAGCAACAGCCTCGAACCGTATGAGCACATTGTGGCCTGCGGTATTCGCGACGCGGGCGTGACCACGATGACCGAGGTACTCGGTCGACGGATCGAACCGCGGGAGGTGCAGGCAGCAGTCGAAGAGCAACTCTGTCGGGTGCTCGAGCGCGTGCCGGCGGTGGCGGCATGAGCGCCACCGTGGGGGATCGCAAACTGCTGCGGCTCGAGGTTCGAAACGCCGAGACCCCCATCGAGAAGAAGCCGGAGTGGATCAAGACCCGGGCACGGTTCGGCCCCGAGTACCGCAAGCTGCAGGAGCTCGTGAAGAGCGAGGGACTGCACACGGTCTGCCAGGAGGCCGCCTGCCCGAACATCTTCGAGTGCTGGGAAGACCGCGAGGCGACCTTTCTCATCGGCGGTTCGCAGTGCACGAGGCGGTGCGACTTCTGCCAGATCGACACGGGCAAACCCGCCGACTACGACACCGACGAGCCGCGCCGCGTGGCCGAATCGGTGCACCAGATGCAGCTGCGCTACGCCACGGTGACCGGAGTCGCCCGAGACGACCTGCCCGACGAGGGAGCCTGGCTGCACGCCGAGACGGTGCGCCAGATTCACGCGCAGAACCCGGGCACCGGGGTCGAACTGCTCGCTACCGACTTCTCGGGCAACCCGGCACTGCTGGCCGAAGTGTTCGCCTCGCGCCCCGAGGTCTTCGCCCACAACGTCGAGACGGTGCCGCGTATCTTCAAGCGTATTCGGCCGGCGTTTCGCTATGAACGGTCACTGGATGTTCTCACCCAGGCCAGCGACGCGAAGCTGGTGACCAAATCGAACCTCATCCTCGGCATGGGCGAGACCCGCGCCGAGGTGAGTGAGGCGTTGAGCGATCTGCGCCTCGCGAAGACCGACATCATCACGGTGACCCAGTACCTGCGGCCGAGCCCCCGGCACCTGCCGGTGGCGCGGTGGGTGCGGCCGGAGGAGTTCGTCGAGATCGCCGAAGAGGCCGAGCAGCTGGGTTTTCACGGGGTGCTCGCCGGCCCCCTGGTTCGTTCGTCGTACCGCGCCGGCCGACTGTGGAGCGAGTCGATGAAGAAAAAAGGATGGGCCTCCGTCACGGTGTGACAATGGCTCATCGGCGTGGCCCGGTAGTCGAATCGGTGACCTGCACGGTTGCGACCGATGCGGTCAGTGAACCAGTGGGGCCAGGGCGGCAACCGGCGGTGCTGTGTTCACACGGATCTCGCTGGTTGTCCGCATTCCCACGTGACGCAATTCGAGCTGGCTGACGACGAGGGCGGCGAGGTCGTTCAGGTTCTCGACCTCTTCGTTCGACACTGCATGCGGCTCGAAATCGATGACACAGAGGGTGCCGATCACTGTGCCGCTCGAACGTTTCAGCGGCACGCTCGTGTAGAAGCGCATGCCGAAGTCACCTGTCACCAGAGAACTGTCGCTCGAGCGCGAGTCGAGCATGGTGTCTTCGATGACCACTGGCTCGGACTGTGGTTGCGCGGTGAGTGTCAGATTCAGGTTGCCGGCCGCCGTCTGCTCTGCAGACGTGTCGTAGTGCGTCTTCAGCCACACCCGATCGTGGTCGAGAACGCTGATGATGCAGATGGGCGCCGCGAACAACCGCGCCGCCATCACCGTCACGCGATCGAGGGCTTCGTCTGGCAGGGTGTCGAGAACGCTGGGGCGCGGCGCCAGAGAAGGGTGCTTCTCGTCGTCGTCGAACAACGGGTGCATCACCTCGTCTTTGTGACGCCCGCTCTCAGCGATGACGACCTGCTTCAGAATCGCGACAAGCTCATGCCGCACCGGGCGCTCGAGCGGGTTGCGAGCCGTCATCGCCCCGAGCAGCTGTCGCCAGTAGTCGGGCAGCTCGGCGGGAATCACGGGGTCGCGGCGGAGGCGTGCGATGGCCGACTCCACCACGCTTCCGGGGTACTCGAGTGAGCGCGTGAAACATTCCAGCAGCACAAGGCCGAGTGCATACACATCGCTCGCGGGCCCGACCGGGCGCCCAGAGGCCTGCTCGGGGCTGAGATAGGCGGCGGTGCCGGTCGTGGCGCCTTCGGCGGTCATCCTTTCGATGTCCGCGGTCAGGGCCACACCGAAGTCAGTCAATTTGGCGCGGGCACGGGGTGAGCCGTCGCCGTAGTCGACCACCAGAATGTTCGACGGCTTGATGTCGCGGTGAATGACGTTGTGCGCGTGAATGTAGTCGAGCGCCTCGGCCATGTCGTAGCCGATTTCGGCAATGTGCCGGGCCGACAGGGCCGACACCCCCACCCGGTCATGCAGGTCGCTGCCGTTGACCAGCGCCATGACGATGTAGCGGTGGGCACGGCCGTACTCATCGCGGTCGATACCCGCGTCGTACAGCTGCACCAGTGCGTGGTGGTCAAGGCTTGCCAGAACCGCCAGTTCGCCCTCTTCTCGACCCGCATCGGCGGCGCTGTTGGTGAAGAGTTTGACCGCCACCTCGCGCCCGAGAATCTCATCGCGCGCCCGAAAGACCGTCGCCATTCCGCCCTGCCCGACCGGCGTGCCCAGGCGGTAACGACCACCCAGAACCTTCTCGGAAGGACCCTTAGACACCACCTCGGACACGTGCACCCACTCTCGTTTTTTATCATACGTTCGGTGGCGAGGCTCACGCATAGGGGCACGCTTCGTCTGGCGGGGTGTCGTGCGTACTGTATGATCTGCTCGCATGACGCTCTCTGACGAACTGCTGGCCCTGCTGAATTCACGCGCACTCTGCTACATCGCCACCACGATGCCGAACGGCTCGCCCCAGCTCACCCAGACGTGGGTCGACACCGATGGCGAGAACGTGATCATCAACACGGTCGAGGGGTTTCAGAAGCTGCGCAACATCGAGCGAGACCCTCGCGTGGCCGTCGCCCTCTCTGACCCGGGCAACCCCAGCCGGTACTACCAGGTTCGCGGTACCGTGACATCGACCGAGACAGAGGGAGCAGTGGAGCACATCGAGAAGCTCGCCCAGAATCACCTCGGAACCGCCTATCCCTGGTACGGGGGCCGCGACCAGAAGCGGGTCATCCTCGTGATTCGGCCTGACAAGATCAGTTCACAGGGCTGATCAGCGGGGGTGCTTCGTCTGCGCGTCGCAGTGTGCGGGCCAGGGCGCTGCAGCAGACTGGGGGCACCGAGGAGAAAGAGCGCGCTATGCCACGCATCCTGACGCAGCACACCCTGAAGCCCGATGTTCGGCGATGGACGGGTATCTCAGCCATCGCCGTGGCTGTTCTCATGTCGAGCGAGTTCGTTGTGAAGGTGGCCGCAGTGGGCTCGCGCCCCGAACTCTCAGACGAGTCGGCGCTCGCCGCCTTCACGGCGAAAGTGGCGAACGCTTCGCTGACGGTCATCTTCATCGACATCTTCCTCATGGCCGCGCTGGTTGTCTTTCTCGCAAGCCTGCGCCAGCTCATCACCGTGGCCCGGCACGACCTGCAGTGGGTCGCCGACCTCAGCTACGGGTCGGGGCTGGTGTTCGTCGCGGTGACGCTGGTGGGTGATGCACTGGATGCCGGTGGTGCGCTCGACACCGTCGGCCAGTCTCCCAATGGCACGGTCATCCGGGCGCTCATCGAAGGGCACATCGTGATGTTCGGTTCGATCGGTGGCATGCTGACAGCCCTCGTCGTGGCGGCGGCCGGCTATGTGACGTTCGCGTCGACGACCCTGCCTCGCTGGACGGGCTGGTTCGCATTCGCCGTGGCGGCAACCAATCTGCTCTCCGTTCCGGCCATCTTCAACGGCACCAGCTCGAAGAACCTGTTCTCGGCGGGGGGCCCGGGGGTGACGGCGACCGCCACCTTTCCGTTTCTCGCGTGGGTGATCGTGGTGGGCGTCGTGACAATTCGCGGCGAGCGGCACCACCGTGAGCGGTTGGCCGAACGGGTGGGGCATCGCACCGCAGAGAGCCCCGTGACGAGGCCCTCCGCGGTGTGATGCCCACGCGTTAGCGAAGACTCACCGGTGTTCCGAGTATTCGGGCCGAGGTGGTGGTGGTGCCGACTGTCACACCCCACGTCGTGTCGGGCACGAAGTAGCCCTGGCTGGCCTCGGCTGCGGTGACGGTGTGGGTGGGTGTTGTGCAGGTGTACGAGGCGCCGGCAGCCAGTGATGAGTAGCGGCAGTTGCCCGTTCCTGGAGCCACCAGCGGCGTGAAGTTGCCGCTCGAGGGGGCTACCGAGACGGTGGTCGCGGTGGTGTTGGTCGCCGCGAAACGGTACGCGATGGTGTCGCCGGCAGCATACGGGCTTGCCGCCACGTCACGGCCCGCGTCGGCCCGTGCGCCCACGATGCTGACGCCGGAAATCGTTGCGCTGTCGACGTGAACACCCGCGGTCAGGTTCACCGGGAGCCCGAGTACACGCCCGCTCCCGCTCGACGACGGTGAGACCGACCAGGTTGTGTCGGGCACAAAGTAGCCCTGGCTGGCCTCGGCTGCGGTGACGGTATGGGTGGGCGTCGCACAGGTGTAAGAGGCGCCGGCGGCCAGGGCGAGGTAGCGGCAGTTGCCCGTTCCTGGGGCCACGAGGGGTGTGAAGTTGCCCGCCGTGGGAGTTGTGCTGACCGTGCCCGTCGAGTGGTTTGTCACGCGAAAGGAGTACGGCACTTGCTCGCCCGCGGAGTACGGTGCTGTGCCGAGGTTTCGTGCGGCGTCGGTTCGCTGACCTGTGACAGTGGTGCCCGCGATGGGGGTGACCCCACCGCACGAATAGGCCAGCCACGCGTCGTTCAGTGCGGCGAACTGGATGCCCGTGGAGTAGCTCGACTCATAAAGCACACCAACAGAGTCGCCTCCCAACCTCGCCGCTACTGAGTATGCCGAGAAGCCGGCATTCAGTTGGCGGGCGAAAGGCCACGTTGCGCCGTCGTCGCACGAGACACGGGCGGTCAGGTTCTGCCGGGCCGACTGCGAGTTCGCGTTGGTGAAGAGCAGTATTTTCGCCTCGGGCGTGCCGGCCGCCGCGTCGGGGTACAAGCGCACGAGCGAGGCGTTGTTGGCCGGGTCGGGCAGTTCGAGGTCGCTGGTGACCGGGCCGTACGTTGCACCACCGTCGCTTGACAGGGCGACCTTGCGATAGCCCTGGTTCGCGTGGTCGCGGGAGTTCAGGAGAACGCGGCCGTCAGAGAGCTCGACCGTCTTGTTCTCGTCCATACCGGTTCCGACGAATGCGCCGCGCGACCACGAAGCCCCATGGTCGTCGGAGTAGACGCTGTACGCCTCGACCTGGTTCGTACCGTCGGCCTGCCGAACGTCACCGGCGAACTGTTGGATGAGCCGGCCGGCGTGGCTGCCGTAGTTCAGTTGTATGCCGGAACCCGAGGTGGCGAACATCCCCCGCACATCGCCCGCAACCGGAGCCGCGCTGCTGGTTCCCGGTTTGACGACGGAGGTGATGAGCCGCGGCGCTCCCCAGGTGAGACCCAAGTCGGTCGACTGCGAGACCTGCGCGCTGATCACCTGGCGGTTCGCGTCGTCGTTGCCGAAGGTGCTGCCGCCGAAACCTTGGTCTTTCGAGTACACCGAGAACAGAAAGAGGGTGCCTGCAACGTGATCGTAAACGTAGCTGGGGTCGCTGTAGCCGTATTTGTTCGCTCCTGAGCCGGCCGTGTCGGGGTTTCCTTGGAGAACCGTGGCCTGGGTGCTCCAGGTTGCGCCGCCGTCGGTGCTTCGGCGCTGCACGATCGAATTCGGGTTCGGCGAATCGGCCGCACTGCCGGGTCGCCCATCCCAGGCGGCGACAACCACGTTGTCACCCAGATAGCTGAGCGCGGGGATGCGGTACGCGGCAAAGGGTGAGACAAGCGTGGGGGCCAGGTTCGTGGTGGTGAGCGTGCCCGGTGGATCACTCGGGGTCGCGCTGGCGGCGGGGGCGCCGAGCAGTGCGGCGGCTGCGAGGCTGGCGGTGAGTGCGGTTGCGAGGAGTGCGGTGCGACCGGTGCGTGCCGTGCGTGCGGTGCGTGCGGTGCTAAGGGGTGCGTGAATCATCTATGAATCCTTTCCCTGAGATACGACATCTGACGTCATATTTGCGGTAACTCTAGCAAGGAGTCGCCATAGGATGGAAGGGACATCTGATGTCTGGTGTCATGATTTCCAATCGAGGAGAGTGCGGCATGGCAGAAGTGGTCATTGTGAAAGACGCAGACGAGGGCGGTGCTCTTGGCGCGGCGGTGGTGGCGCGGCTGGTGCGGCAGACTCCGGCGGCTGTGCTGGGCCTTGCCACGGGGTCAACCCCGCTGACGATGTACCGTCACCTCGCGGTGCAGCTCGCTGGGGCTGACCTCGGGCAGGTTCGGGGGTTCGCGCTCGATGAGTACGTGGGGCTGCCGACTGGGCATCCGGAGAGCTATCGGGCCGTCATCGACCGAGAAGTGGTGGTGCCGCTGGGGCTCGACGCCGGACGGATTGCCGTGCCGAACGGCAAGATCGAGACAGCAGAGCATGCCGGGCGCGACTACGAGGCGGCCATCGCTGCGGCGGGTGGGGTCGACCTGCAGATTCTGGGCATCGGTACCGACGGGCACATCGGGTTCAACGAGCCGGGGTCGTCACTCGCCTCACTGACCCGGGTGAAGACGCTGGCGCCGCAGACCCGTGCTGACAACGCGCGGTTCTTTGAGTCGATCGATGACGTGCCGATGCACTGCATCACGCAGGGAATCGGCACAATTCTGAGGGCGCGGCACCTGGTTCTGCTGGCGTTCGGGGCATCGAAGGCGCACGCGTTGGCGGCGGCGGTCGAGGGGGCGGTGAGCTCATCGGTTCCGGCGTCGGCGATTGCGCTGCACCCGCACGTCACGGTGATCGTCGACGAGGCAGCCGCGGCCGAGCTCGTCAACGCGGACTACTACCGCTACGTGTTCGACAACCGGCCGGCCTGGCAGGAGCTGTAACTCAGCGGGCCGACCGACGGGCCGAGGTGGCGTCAGCCTGTGAGTGCGGCGTGTTCGAGGGCGGCGAGCGTGGCGAGGGTGGGGGCGAGCCTGTCGAGGTGGGTCAGTCGGGTTCGGGATGCCCCCACCTTCACCCCGACGTACGCGAAGCCGGTCGGGCCTGCCAGCGCCAGGGTGCTCTGCACGATGTCGCCGGTCAGCAGCGAGGTCGGCTCGAGGCCACTTCTGCGGTCGTTCTCGGCGGCGGTGACCGGGCCATGCCCGGCGGCACGTGCCCAGCCGTTCGCGGGGGCGGCGACGGGCAGATGCGCGTCGAGGAACGCCTTGCCGTACTCGGTTTCGACGGGGGAGACGCCCGAGAACATGACCGCGGTGGGGGTGCCTGCGGAGACCATGGCGGCGAGGTGGGCCGCCGGCCCGTCGACGCTTCGCGTCTCGATGGCCGAACGTGCCCAGTTGAGCGCATGGCCGATGGCTGGGCGCAGAGCGGAGGTGGCCGATGCGGGTGCAGCCGTCTGCGTGGATGCCTGCATGGCGGAGATCGCGGCATTCGCGGCAGCGACGGCTGCGATCTCGTCAGCGAGGCTCAGAAACCCTTTCTGGGCACGCAGACGTGCGCGGCCGGAAACCGCTGGCACCACGGCGTCGCAGTGCTCGACCATGAGTCGGGCCGAGCCCCACGGCCACGCGGCCACCTCGCTGAGTGACGCGGCGAAGCTCTCGGTCGACGACCGCGCCTCGAACGAGTGCGGTGCGGAGTGAATCTCTACGGCCAGCACCGCGGCGTCACCCCGCTCGTGCTGAAGTCGACGAACCTCGGCGTGCACGCGGGCGAGGTCGTCGATGGCGCGGCGTCGCCCGTCGGTGTTGTCAGAAGCGAGACCGAAGACGGGATCGGTCGCCAGCGTGCGACCGGTGCCCGGAATGCAGGTCACGACGGAGCCCCACGCCGGGTCGAGCACTTCGGCGAGACGTTCAACGCCCCGGGGGTGCAGGGTGCCGGTCCACGCCAGCTCGAGGCCGCCCACGCCCGGAATGGCGCGGAGGTGCCGGTACCACTCGTCTTCGGCCCGCGGGTCGAGGTCGAGCTCGCCTGGGGCCGCGGCATAGGCGCCGACAATGAACCCGCTCACGAGTGCACCCCGATTCGTGCCGCGCCAGCAGCGCTGCCAGCACCCGCAGCGCTACCCTCAGCAGCGCCGTCAGCCGTGCCACCAGCACTCTTCGCCGGCGCGCACACCGCGCGTGAAGCCACCGAGCGATAGGCAGCATCGATCACCGCGAGGCCTGCCCGGGCATCCGCCAGGCCGTAGTCGGGTGCTCGGCCCTCGACCGCACGCCCCACGACGTGGTCGAGAAACAGGCGCAGCGCTACCGCAGACCCATCGCCGCCCACCGGGTGCGCCGACAGCGCGGGGTGCCCGCCGTAGCGCAGCACGGCCGGTTTGTCGTCGTCGACCACGGCGTGCCCGTGCGAACCGAGCAGACGAATGCTCGAGCTGGTCGGCCCGAGCCCGGGCGCGAATGCCACCCGGCCCACAGTGACGGTGCAGGTGACCCCGTGCTCGAGGCCGAGCGACACCACGGCGGTGTCTTCGACACCGCGGTCGGCATGCCCGGCTCCGAACAGTGCGCCCGTCATCGCGTAAACCGACTCGACTTCGAGGCCGGTCAGGTAGCGAACGGCGTCGACGCAGTAGCCAAGAAAGTTGAGCAGTTCGCCGCCACCGCTGAGAGCAGGGTCGATGACGAGCCCCGGACGCTCGACCGAGGTGCTGAAGTGTCGGCCGCTGGCGAGAAATTCCACGTCGAGGTGGCGCGGCAACCCGAGGTACCCGGCGTCGACGTAGCGCCGGGTGCGGCGAAGCGCCGGGGAGTGCGTTCGATTGATGACGCTGCAGAAGCCGCGGGCATCGCGCGCGGCGTCGAGCACAAGGTCGGCATCGTCGAGCGTCGTGGCGACCGGCTTGTCGACGACGACATTCACTCCGCGTTTCATTGCCGTGATCGCGAGGCGTGCGTGCCGGGTGGGCTCGCTGCAGATGAAGGCGAGATCGACTCTGTCGGGGTCGAGCGCATCGTCGACGCTCGGCAACCAGGCCGTCTCAGCGCGGCGGGCGACATGCTGGCTGTCGCGCAGCATCCACTCGGGTACGCCCGGTTCTTCGGCGACGCCCACGAGTTCGACGCGTGGGTCGTGGCGCAGAATCTCGAGGTACGGCCCGGCGTGCCGCACGCCGCTGACAAAACTGACGCGCACCGGCCGGCCGCTCACAGTGCCACCGTCTGCTCGATCTGCACGGGTTGGCCGGTGTCGAGCGATTGTTGGGCGGCCACGGCCGTCATCAGTGCAGCGCGGGCCTGGCGGTTTGTCACGAGAAACGGCTCTTTCGTTCGGATCGAGTGCACCCAGTGTGCGAGCTGGGCGGCGAGGGCGCCCTCGATCGAGGCTGGGGGTACCGGATGCCCGGGCGATGCCAGCCCCGGGTCGGCCTCTGTGCTGTGCGCGAGTGTCGCCTCGGTTCCCGCCAGCACGATTCGGCGCAGAAACTCGCCCGGCTGGCGAAGCGCGTAACAGAGTTCGAGGGTAGCCAGAGAGCCGTTCTCGAACCGCACCAGAAGCTGAAAGCTGTCGGGCATCGGCATGTTGGCGGCGAAGGTGGCGAACTGCCGCGCGAACACCTCGACGGGCCGGGAGTTCATCAGCCATACCGCGAGGTCGATGCTGTGGGTGCCGTTGTGCACCGGATGCCCGCCCGAGAGCGCCGTGTCGAGCTGCCACCCGCGCCAGCCGTTCGGCCACACGTGGCCGGTGTACCACGTCACGTGCAGCAGCTTCGGGTCGCCGATGTCACCCGACGCGACCTGCTGCTGCAGTTCAGCGATCACGGGCTGAAACCGTACGGTCTGCCCCACCATGAGTGTGCGGCCACGGCCTTCGGTGGCCGTGACCATCTCGTCGAAGTCGGCCACCGTGAGTGCGGCGGGCTTGTCTACGTGCACGTGTTTACCGGCGTCGCCAGCGGCGATCACCCAACGCTTGTGGTCGGGAGTTGCGTTGCAGACGTCGACGGCGTCGATGCCGTCAAGCCCTACTGTGCCGGCGATGTCGGTCGTGCCGATGGCGCCGGGCGCGAGTGCGGCGACGCTCTGGGCGCGGCCGAGGTCGCTGCCCGCGACGTGCGTCACGCGCACCCCCGAAAGCTGGCTGAGCGCGACGACGTGTTCGCGGGCGAAACTGCCGGTGCCCACCACGGCTACCCGTAGCGGAGTCACTTCTCGGCTCGTCGGGCGTTCGCTTTCTGCAGCGCGCGTCTGAGGGGTAGGTAGTGGTCGATCACGGCCTGCTTGTAGTCGTCGATGCGGCCGGCTTCTGCGGCATCGAGCATTGTTCCGTGTGCTTTGGCCGTCTCATCCATATCCGCTGCTGGGGCCAGCCCCAAGAGGGGATAGACCACGGTGTTGACCTCCCAGAAGGCGGCGACCAGCTGGCCGACCAGGGCATTGTCGAGATAGCTGAGAAGCCGGGTGTGAAAGGCGAGGTCTTCTTCGGGAAAGGCTTCGTTTCGAGTTGCTTTGTCGACCATGGTGCCCACGAGGGCCCGCAGTTGCTCGTCGTTCTGGCCTGTCAATGCCGTCACGATGGGCCCGGCCATGGCCAGGTCGAGCGCCTCGCGCACTTCGACTACTTCGCGGAGTGCTGCGAAGTTGTCTTCGGGGCTCAGTACCCCACGAAAGACGAGCCCTTCGACGAGGGGTGCGAGCGAGAGGTTGCCCACATAGGTGCCATAGCCGTGGCGTACTTCGACGATGTCGAGGGCGGCGAGAGTGCGAATGGCTTCGCGAACACTCGAGCGACTCACGTTGAGCGTCGCGCAGATCTCCGACTCGGTGGGCATGAGATCGCCGGGTCGCAGGTCGTTTCGCAGAATGAAATTCTTGATCTGGTCGGTGACCGAATTCCGCCTGCGGCTCATGTCGGCAGGAAAGATTTCTCCTGCCGTCATCGGGGTGATTTGCATTTCGACTTGACCTTTCTCACAACGAGGTATTACCGTCAGTTTACCCACATAGGACATCAGATGTCCGATATTCATTCCCGAGAGGCAATTCATGTTGAAAGAAGCGCTCCACGTGCAGACCAGTCGCAGGGTATTTCTGCAGTCGGCCGGTGCCCTGGGCATCGTTGCCGCCCTCGCGGCCTGCAGCGGGCCGAGCTCCACAACGGCAGCCGGCGCCGGATCAGCAACCGTGAACCCGAGCGGAACGATCATCGCTGGTATGTCGTACCCGCTCTCGACCGGCTTCGACCCGATGACCACCTCGGCGGCCCTCACCGTCGCGGCCAACTGGCACGTGCTCGAAGGCCTCGTCGACCTCGACCCCGCCACACGCCAGCCCTACGCCGCTCTCGCCACGGCGATGCCGACGCAGATCGATGACACGACGTGGGAGGCCACGATTCGAAGCGGCGCCACCTTCCACAACGGCAGCCCGGTGACCATCGACGACGTCGTCTTCTCGTTCACCCGCGTCATCGACCCCGCGAACAACTCGCTGTACCGGGGCTTTCTGCCCTTTCTCGACTCCGTGACAGCGAAAGACGCGAGCACCGTTCAGTTCAAACTGAAGTACGCCTTCAGCCTCTTCCCCTCGCGCATCTCGGTCGTGAAGATCGTGCCCAAGGCCCTCGTGCTGGCCGACCAGTCGAAGTTCGACAGCCTGCCCACCGGTTCGGGCCCCTACAAGATGATCTCGGCGACCAAAGACGACAAGATCGAGTTTCAGCGCTTCGACGCCTACAACGGTACGCGCCCCGCGCTGGCCGCCGCCATGACGTGGAACCTGCTCTCTGACGCCTCGGCCCGCGTCACCGCGGCCCAGTCGGGTCGTGTCGAAGCCATCGAAGACGTGCCCTACCTCGACGCCGATGCGCTCGCCAAGAAGATCACGGTTCAGTCGGTTCAGTCGTTCGGCCTGCTCTTCATGATGTTCAACTGCTCGGTGGCCCCCTTCAACGACAAGCGCGTTCGGCAGGCCTTCTTCTACGCGATCGACATGGATAAGGTGATCAACACCGCTCTGCTCGGCAATGCCACGGCCGCGAGCAGCTTCGTGCAGAAAGACCACCCGTCGTACGTCGAGGCCAAGACGGTCTACAGCTACAACCCCGACAAGGCGAAACAGCTACTTGCCGACGCCGGTGTGTCGAACCTCGCCATCACGCTGCTGACCACCGACACCGCGTGGGTGAAAGACGTCGCTCCGCTCATCAAAGAGAGTCTGGATGCCGTGGGCATCGCCACCACCCTCGACATCGGCCAGTCGGGTGGCCAGTACAAGAAGGTCGACGGTGGCGCCCTACAGGTGATGGTCGCGCCCGGCGACCCCTCGGTCTTCGGCAACGACGTCGACCTGCTGCTGCGCTGGTGGTTCGCGGGAACCGTCTGGCCCGTGACGCGCTACCGCTGGGCCGACACCCCCGAGTTCGCCCAGGTCACGGCCCTTCTGAACACCGCCTCGACCCAGTCGGATGCGGCGGCGCAGAAAGCCACCTGGGGCCAGATCTTCGACATCATCTCTGACAACGTGCCGCTGTACCCGCTGTTCCACCGCAAACTGCCGACGGCCTGGAACGCGACCGATGTTCCCGCGTTCAAGCCGCTGTCGATCTCGGGCCTGTCGTTTCTCGATGTGGGAACCACCGTCTCGTGATCGCGTTGGCTCGACTGGCGGGGCGGCGCCTTTTGTGGCTGCCCTTCATGGTGCTCGGCATCACGTTGCTGGTGTTCTTCGTCATGCAGTTCTCGCCCACCGACCCGGCTACCAACGCGCTCGGTGAGAGCGCGACCGAAGCTGCGAAGCAGGCGTATCGTGCGGCAAACGGGTTGAACGACCCGGTCTTCGAGCAGTACTTCCGGTTTCTGGGCGGCCTGTTCACGGGCAATCTCGGTAACACGGTTCCGCCCGCCAAGCCGGTCACCACGCTCATCTCCACTGCGTTCCCGCTCACTCTGCAGCTGACCTTCCTCGGTCTGGTGATCGCGGTCGTGCTCGCACTCGTGTTGGGTGTGGCGGCCGCGCTCTACCGCGACCGGTGGCCAGACCAGGTCATTCGCGTCGTGTCGATCGCCGGCATCGCCACGCCGTCGTTCTGGCTCGCGATTTTGTTGATCAAGACCTTCGCGCTCGATCTGAACTGGTTTCCGAGCGGTGGCTACGTCAACCCTGGCGACTCGCTCGGCGGCTGGTTCGCTTCGATGTGGCTGCCGGCTCTGGCGCTCGGTGTGCCGGTCGCCGCGTCTCTCACCCGGGTGGTTCGCACATCGATGGTCGAAGAACTCGACCGGGACTACGTGCGAACCGCCATCGGTTCTGGCCTGCCGATGCACGTCGTGGTCGGCCGCAACGTGCTGCGCAACGCGCTCATCACCCCGGTGACGGTGCTCGGCCTGCGGGTGGGATACCTGCTGGGCGGCGCCGTCGTCATAGAAGTCATCTTCGACCTGCCCGGTATGGGAGAACTCATCTTGAACGGGGTGACCTCGGGCGACACCAACCTCGTGCAGGGCGTCACCCTGGTCATCGCCCTCACCTTCGTCGTCGTCAACATCGTGGTCGACCTGCTGTACCTGGTCATCAACCCCCGAATCAGAGCGGTCTAATCATGCGTCGCACTCTCACCCAACGGCTCGCCACCCCGGGGCTGCGCATTGCCGCGCTTCCGCTGGGTTCGAAATTCGCCCTCGGGTTCTTTCTGGTCATCGTGTTCGCGGCTGTCTTCGCGCCACTGGTTGCGCCTCACGACCCGCTGACCACGGGCATCCCGGCCCAACCTCCGTCGGCCGACTTCTGGTTCGGCACCGACCGTGCAGGGCGCGACATCTTCTCCCGGCTGGTCTTCGGCGCCCGGTACTCGCTGGCCATCGGGCTCGGCGCCACGGCGCTTGCGCTGGTGTTCGCAGCGGTGATCGGTTCGATCGCTGCCACGGCGAGCAAGGCCGTCTCAGAGATCGTCATGCGCCTGCTCGACATTGTCATGTCGTTCCCGGGCATTGCACTGGCCGTCGTGTTCGTCGCGGTCTTCGGCAAGTCGCTGCCAGTGCTCATCTGCACCCTCGCCTTTCTGTACGTTCCGCAGCTCAGCCGTATCGTGCGGGCCAACGTGCTCAGCCAGTTCGGTGAAGACTACGTCTCGGCCGAGAAGGTGATGGGTGCGCGCACGTCGTACATTCTGCTGAAGCACGTGGCCCGCAACTGCGCCGCTCCCGTCATGGTCTTCGCCACGATTCTGGTGGCCGACGCCATCGTGTTCGAGGCGAGCCTGTCGTTCATCGGTGCCGGTGTGCAAGACCCCGCCCCGTCGTGGGGCAACGTCATCTCGTACGGGCGCAACCTGCTGCTGAGCGGGGGATGGTGGGCCACCTTCTTCCCTGGCATGCTCATTCTGCTCACCGTGCTGGCGCTCAACATTCTCGCCGAGGGTCTGACCGATGCCATGGTACGGCCGAGCATCCGAAAGAATGCGGCCGCGGTGAAAGCGGTCGCGGCCGTCGATGGCGAGAGCGTCGAGACCGCATCGACGCATGACGGTGCGCCTCGGGAGATGGATGCCCGGGCCCCCACCGCCCGTGCCGAACCCGCGTCTCTCACGCGGCATCTCGCCTTGTTGCGCACCGCAGAGCGCACGCGCACCGACAGGCTCGTCTACAGCTCGAACGCTGCGCCGCTGCTCGAAGTGAAGAACCTGAGCATCCGGTTTCCCGAACGGCACGGCGACGTCGCCGTGGTCGACAACGTGAGTTTCTCGGTGCGCCCCGGTGAGACCATGGCGCTGGTGGGTGAGTCGGGTTGCGGCAAGAGCATCACGAGCCTCGCCATCATGGGGCTGCTGCCGGCGTCGGCCGAGGTGACCGGCGAGGTGCTCTTCGAGGGCGAGAACCTGCTCGAGGCGAACCCGAAGCGCCGTAACGCGCTTCGTGGCCACGACATGTCGATGGTCTACCAAGACGCGCTCAGTTCACTGAATCCGTCGATGCTGATTCGCAGCCAGCTCACCCAGTTGCTGCGGCGCGGCGGCACCCGAAGCGCCGAAGAACTGCTCGAACTGGTGGGGCTCGACCCGGCCCGAACTCTGAAGAGCTACCCGCACGAGCTCAGCGGCGGGCAGCGCCAGCGGGTACTCATCGCGCTGGCACTCACCCGCAGCCCGAAGCTCGTGGTGGCTGACGAGCCCACCACCGCTCTCGATGTCACCGTGCAGGCACAGGTGATCGACCTGCTCAACGACCTTCGTGAGAAGCTCGGTTTCGCCATGGTGTTCGTCAGCCACGACCTGGCCCTGGTCGCCGAACTCGCCCACCGCATCACAGTGATGTATGCCGGTCAGGTGGTCGAGTCGGCGCCGACGAAGAGTCTGCTGGCGCGCCCCCAGCACGAGTACACCCGTGGCCTGCTCGGGTCGGTGCTGTCGATCGAAGACGGTGCCGATCGCCTGCACCAGATACCCGGAATGGTGCCGTCGCCCCGCGACTTCGCCACCGGCGACCGCTTCGCCCCACGCTCGCTCAGCCTCGCGCCCGTGCGGGCAGAGCGACCCGGCCTGACGTTCATTCCCGGCACCGAGCACGCCTTCGCGAGCTTCAACCCGGTCGATCTGCCCGCCGACGATGAACTGGAGCTGTACCGATGAGCGCGAACGAAGAGATTGTGCGCCTCGAGCACGTGAAGGTAGTGCACACCGCCCGCACCGGCACGCTGTTTCGTCGCGACACGGTGACCGCCGTGAACGATGTGAGCCTCACGGTTCGCCGCGGCGAGACCATCGGTATCGTGGGCGAATCGGGCTGCGGCAAGTCGACGCTCGCCCGGGTGATGGTGGGGTTGCAGGCGCCGACCGAGGGGTCGGTGTACTTTCGCGGCACCGACATTCGGCGCCGGTCTGCAGCGGTGGCCAAGACGTATGGCAAGTCGGTCTCCGTCATCTTTCAAGACCCGGCCACGGCCTTGAACCCCCGCATGACGGTGCACGATGTGCTCAGCGACCCGTTGAACGTGCATGGCATCGGGTCGAAATCGCAGCGTGAGGCGCGGGTCTTCGAACTGCTCAACCTGGTGGGGCTGCCGGCCTCGGCTGCCGAGGTTGTTCCAGGACAGATCTCGGGCGGCCAACGCCAGCGGGTGGCCATTGCCCGGGCGCTGGCCCTCGAACCCGACATCATCGTCGCCGATGAGCCGACCTCGGCTCTGGATGTCTCGGTGCGCGCCCAGATTCTCAACCTGCTGAGCGATGTGAAGACGCGCCTGAACCTCGGCATGGTGTTCATCTCGCACGACATCCAGACCGTTCGCTACGTGTCAGACCGAATTCTCGTCATGTACTTCGGTCGCATCGTCGAGGAGGGCACCGCGACCGAGGTGTTCGATCATCCCACCGACCCGTACACCCGCACTCTGCTGGGCGCCGCGCCCAGCCTTCTTCGGCACTGACCGTCACCCATTTTTTGTCTTTCACCGTTCTACCCAGAGGAGATACACCCATGTCAGAACCCCGTTTTCACGGCGTCATTCCGCCCGTCGTCACCCCGCGCACAGCCGATGGCGCCCTCGACCTGCCCGGTCTCGGCTCGGTCATCGAGCATCTGCTCGCAGGCGGGGTGCACGGCCTCTTCGTGCTCGGCTCGTCGGGCGAGGTCGCGTTTCTCACCGACGCCGAGCGGGTGAGCGTGATCGAAGAGTCGGCTCGGGTCACCGCCGGCCGCGTGCCCCTGATCGTGGGGGTGAACGAGATGACGCCCGCCCGCGTGATCGAGCAGGTTCGCCTCGCCGAGCAGGCCGGAGCCGACGCGATCGTTGCCACGGCGCCCTTCTACACGCTGCCGAGCACCGCCGAGATCGAGACCCACTTCCGCCTGATCGCCGGGGCAACGGCTCTTCCGCTGTTCGCCTACGACGTTCCCGTTCGGGTGCACAACAAGCTGACGGTCGACATGTTGGTGCGGCTCGGCGCTGAGGGCATCCTCGCCGGGGTGAAAGACTCCAGCGGCGACGACGTGGCGTTTCGTCGCCTCGTGAACGCGAACCGGGCCGCCGGTGAACCACTCGTGCTCTTCACCGGGCACGAGGTGGTGGCCGACGGTGCGCTGCTCTGGGGTGCACACGGGGTGGTACCCGGGCTCGGCAACATCGACCCGCGCCGGTACGTCGAGATGTACGAGGCCGCCGTCGACGGCGACTGGGCCCGCGCGCGTTCGCTGCAAGACGAGTTGTGCGCGCTGTTCGAGATCGTGTTTCAGGCGCAGGGAGTGAGCGGCGAAGCTGCCGGCATCGGGGCGTTCAAGGTGGCGCTCGCGCGCCTGGGCGTCATCTCGAGTTCACGTATGTCGCAGCCGGTTGCCGAGCTCGACGAGAGCACCGTCGAACGCATCCACGCCATCGTCGACCGCTCGGGGCTGCTCGTCACATGACGTTCGTGCTCGGCGTCGATATCGGCGGAACCAAGATCGCAGTGGGCCTCGTCGAGTTCACGGGTGCGGCCGGGGCTGACTCAGCAGGAGCTGATCTCGCCGGTATCGATCTGGCCGGGGGCGCGAGGGTGGTGGCGCGGGCGAGCTCGCCGACGCCGGCCGCTCTGGGCTCGGCTGCCATCGTGGCCGAGGTGGTGCGCGTCGCTTCGGGCCTGCTGGCCGAGGCGCGCCGGGCCGGGCATCCGGTCGCGGGCTGCGGGGTGGGTTCGGCCGGCGTCATCGACCGCGCCACCGGAACCGTTGTCTCGGCCACCTCGTCGCTCACCGGCTGGGCGGGCACGCCGCTCGCGGCCGTTCTCGAAGATCGCCTCGAGCTGCCTGTGACGGTTCTGAACGATGTGCACGCGCACGCCCTCGGTGAGGCGCTCGCCGGTGCGGGTCGCGGATGCCCGTCGATGATGATGATCGCTGCGGGAACAGGCATCGGGGGAGCCTTCGTCACCGACGGTCTCGTCTGGGCGGGCGCCACCGGTCTCTCGGGCCACTTCGGCCATCTCCCGGCCGCCGAGGCCGCCGGGTTGCCCTGCACCTGTGGGCGCGAGGGGCATCTCGAAGTGATCGCCTCCGGCCCCGCTATCGCCGAACGCTACCGCGCTGCGGGTGGCGACCCGGTGGTGACCGATGCGCGTGGTGTCTTCGCCCGCGCCTCCGGTGCCGCAGACCCGATCGCCGAGCGCACGATCGAGACGGCCGGGTACGCTCTGGGGCGCGCCATCGGCGGGCTGGTGAACAGCCTCGACCCGCACGCTGTGGTGGTGGGCGGCGGCCTCAGCGATGCGGGAGAGTTCTGGTGGTCTGCCGTTCGGCGCGGCGCCGCTGCCGAGCTCATGCCGAGCGTTGCCGGGTGCCCCCTGGTGCCCGCGCAACTCGGTGCCGACGCAGCGCTCATCGGCGCGGCAGCCGCGTTCGTGCGGAGGGCCAGAAGCCCCGCCGGAGACCACCCGGCCGCGGCACTGGGCCACCGCGTCGTCACGAGCTCCTGACCTCGCATCCTCCCTCATCGAACCCGAACGGAACCGCCAATGACCCGCTCCATACACCCCACCCTGCTCGCCCTGAAGAGCGGCCTCATCGTCTCGTGCCAGGCCTACCCCGGTGAGCCGATGCGAAACCCCGAGACCATGGCAGAGCTCGCGGAATCCGCGGTGATCGGGGGAGCGGTGGGTATTCGGGCGCAGGGCCCGGGCGACATTGCGCTCATACACGAGCGCGTGAGAGTTCCGCAGATCGGGCTGTGGAAGGTGGGGGCATCCGGAGTCTTCATCACCCCCACCTTCGAGCACGCCCGTCGGGTCGCTGAGGCGGGCGCCGAGATCGTGGCCATCGACGGCACCCGCCGCCCCCGGCCCGACGGGTTGACCCTGCGAGAGACCATCAACCGCCTGCACGGCGAGACCGGGGTTCTGGTCATGGCCGACGCTGGTTCGCCTGCCGACGGCCTGGCCGCGGCCGATGACGGCGCTGACTGCGTGGGTACGACGCTGAGCGGGTACACGGGTGAGCGCACGGCGACCGACGGCCCCGACCTCGACATGCTGGCGCAACTCGCCGGCGCGCTCGATGTTCCGGTGATCGCCGAGGGGCGCATTCACACGCTGCAGCACGCCCGCGACTGCGTCAGCGCCGGGGCATTCGCGCTCGTGGTGGGCACTGCCATAACACACCCGGCAAGCATCACGCGCTGGTTCGACGGTGCCATCAGAGGGGCAACCGCGTCGTAGGCTTAAGACACACCACACTGACGCAGGGCGCATTCGGGCGCCCCCTTGGTGGTGGTCGAGCGAGGATTTCATGTCTACTGTTGCAGCCCTGGTCACCCCCTCAGCGGGGGCCGCTTTCGAACGTTCCACAATTGAACGCCGTGACGTGGGCGAGCACGACGTGCTGATCGACATTGCCTTCGCCGGTATCTGCCACTCCGACATCCACCAGGCCCGCGAAGAGTGGGGCACCGCAATCTTTCCGATGGTTCCCGGCCACGAGATCGCGGGAATCGTCGCCGAGGTCGGCCCGGGTGTCACGCGCTACCGCGTCGGTGACCGAGTGGGAATCGGTTGTTTTGTCGACTCGTGCCGCGAGTGCGAGAACTGCCTGGCAGGCGAAGAGCAGTTCTGCCTGAAGGGCAACGTCGCAACCTACAACGGCCGCCAGTACAGCGGCGAAGAGACCTACGGCGGGTACAGCAAGCAGATCGTCGCCGACGAGAACTACGTGCTCGGTATTCCCGAGGGCATCAGCCTCGACGTGGCTGCGCCGCTGCTGTGTGCGGGCATCACCACGTACTCGCCCCTGAAGCACTGGGGTGCAGGCCCCGGCAAGAAGGTCGCCATCGTCGGCATGGGCGGCCTCGGCCACATGGGCGTGAAGATCGCCCACGCGCTCGGCGCTGAGGTCACCGTGCTCAGCCAGACGCTCTCGAAGCACGACGACGGGCTGCGCCTCGGCGCCGACGACTACTTCGCCACGAGCGACCCGCAGACATTCAAGACGAACCGCAAGCGCTTCGACCTGATCATCAACACGGTGTCGGCCGACCTCGATCTCGACCGGTACCTCTCGATGCTCACGCTCAACGGTTCGATGGTGTTCGTGGGCCTGCCCGAGAACGCGCAGACGTTCCGCGTCTTCTCGTTGATCGCCGGCCGTCGCAGCCTCGCCGGCTCGAATATCGGTGGCATTCGTGAGACGCAGGAGATGCTCGACTTCTGCGCCGAGCACGGCCTCGGCTCTGAGATCGAGGTCATCAGTGCCGACCAGGTGGGCGAAGCATACGATCGCGTCGTCAAGAGCGACGTGCGGTACCGGTTCGTGATCGATACCTCGACGATCTGAGCCCCCGTCTGTCTGGTGTCGGCGTGACGTCTGTCCGGGCAGGCGAGCTCGAAGTCAAGGGTTTGAAGTGCGCTGGTGTGCAGCGAAGAGTGGATGCACAACCCAACGTAAGGAGCCCACAATGGCTGACAGCACAACCGGCGTAGCAAAAGTCGCCGAACTGATCACAGACTTTCGTTTCGCAATGCTCACGACCACCAGTGCCGACGGCAAGCTCGTCGCTCGGCCGATGACCGTGCAGGAGGCCGAATTCGACGGCGACCTCTGGTTCATCGCAGCGCACGACTCGCACGAGATCGCCGAAATCGCGGCGAACCCGGTCGTCGGGGTGTCGTTCGCATCGAACGACACCTGGGTGTCGCTCTCGGGCACCGCCAGCGAGGTCACCGACTCGGCCAAACTCAATGACCTGTGGAACAAGTGGGTCGAAGCGTGGTTTCCCGACGGCCCCGGCGACCCGAACGTGACTCTGATCAAGTTCACGAGCGAGAGTGCAGAGTACTGGGACACCCCCGGTGGTCGCGTGGCGTCGGTGCTCAGTTTCGTGAAATCGAAGGTGACCGGCGACGCCTACGACGGTGCCGAGAACGAGAAGGTCGAGCTCTAGCCGCCGCCCGCCGCCCGCCGCCGGTCAGGCGCCCGAGATGTCGCGGCGGCGGAGGGCGGCGACGGCCACCACGGTGAAGAGGGCGCTCAGGCCGAAAAGCAGGGCCAGGCCCGGAAGGTCAGCGCCGGTGGCCAGAGGGGTGTGCCGATAGGCCCATCCGTACGGGGTGAACGATCGCAGAGCATCCAGAGCGGCCGACTGACTGCCGATGGCGTTGACCACATAGCTCACAGCGGCGACACCAGCACCCGCAGCGGTGGAGAAGAGCCTACGGCCGGTCAGCGCGCCCACCATGAGGGCGGCGCTGCCCGAGACGAGGCCGAGCCCGAGAAAGGCGGCGCAGGCGGCGACGATGTCGGTGCCGGCCAAACCGAGTTGTGAGCTCGGGTTCACGGCGGCCAGCAGGGCGCCGCTCACGGCGGCGAGCACGACCAGTCGCACCGTTACGGCAAGGCTCCGCTCGAGTACGAGCTGGTGTCGGCTGACTCCGTGGGCGAGAATCAGTTCGAGTGCTCCGCTCTCCTCGTCGCCGGCGATGGCAGCCGAACCCCAGGTCGTGGCGGCGGCGCTCATCAGCAGAAAACCGACGAGGCCGAAGAACGTCGACTCGGCATAGCCCGAACCCGACGCTATGTCGGTGTACCCGAGGGTTTTGATGAGCTGCGGCGGCAGACTCGCGAGCAGAGCCGACAGCTGCGAATTGGCCCCGCCCAGAGACGGAAACAGGGGCATGTAGAGCAGAATCGTCGCGGCGAGACCGAGTGACCAGGCGAGAAGCGATCGCCAGCTACCCACGAGCGACTGCCTCAGAAGAGGGAGGGTGTGCGGGTGGGCGTCGGGAGCCTGCAGGGCTGCCGGATGCTCGGCTGAGGCATGCCCGTCACCAGGATGCTCGTCATCAGGTTTCTCGGCCACCGAATCTGTAGCGTCACGACTCATGAGGGTGCCTCTTCGTGCGTCTACCATCGCGGTGGTCGTCGCGGTGGTGCTCGCGCGTGCTGCCGGGTTCGTCGTCGCGGTACAGCGCCAGAACCGACTCTTCGAGGTCGGGTTCTTCGATGCGCAGGTCGACCACGGTGAAGCCCGCGAGCAGTTTTACGAGTCGGTCGATGCTGCCGTTGAGGGTGCCGGAGATGCAGACGCTGCCCGTGCCGAGAGGTTCGCTGATCCCGGCGCTGTCAGCGCTGAGCCCGGCACTGAGCGTGCTGAGCGCGCTCAGTGCGCCGTCGGCTTCGAGTGCGGCACGCACCGTCGCAACATCGGTGCCGCTGAGGGTCGCACGGACGTGCCGCGCGGCGCTCTGCCGCAACTCCTGAACCGAGCTGAGCCGAACCACTCGGCCGGCGCGCATAATGGCCACCCTGTCGGCGACCTGCTCGATCTCGCTGAGCACGTGCGAACTCACTATGACGGTCTGGCCGCGGGCGGCGGCCTCGGTGACCAAAACGAGAAACGTCTGCTGCACCAGCGGATCAAGGCCGCTCGTCGGCTCGTCGAGAACCAGCAGGTCGGGGGTGTGCATGAAAGCCTGCACGATGCCGAGCTTCTGCTTGTTGCCTTTCGACAGCGTACGCACCTGACGGGTGAGATCAAGGCCCACTCGTTCGGCCAGGGTATCGATGGCGCCGGGCGCGACCGGCCCGCTGATGCGGGCGAGCTGGTCGAGCAGGTTTCGACCGGTGATGCGGCCCTCGAGGCGAAGCTCACCCGGGAGATAGCCGATGCGGCGACGAAGCTCCGGGCCCCCGATGCGGGGGTCGACTCCGAGCACGAGGGCTGATCCCGACGTGGGGCGAATGATGTCGAGCAGCAGCCGGAGCGCGGTCGTCTTGCCGGCTCCATTCGGGCCGATCACGCCGAAGATGCTGCCGGCCGCGACGTCGAGAGTGAGTGCATCGAGCGCCACGGCTCGACCGAATCGCTTGCTCAGCGCGCTCGTGCTGACGGCAGCACCGGTGTGGGCAGCCATCGCTTCTCCCGTACCAGGCCGGCGTCGTTCAACCGGTCAGAGGCCGCGGGCGACTGCTGCTGCCGCGGCGAGCCAGGCACGGCGGGTCGCGGGTTGGAGGCCCGCGTGCTGGATTCGGCCCGCCTTCAGCGCCGGGTCGAAGGGCACGATGACCACATCGCGAACGTACGGCCGAAACTCGTCGGCCATGCGCTGCGAGATGCTCGACTCTTTCGGCTGCCACTCCGACACCACGACGACGGCGTTGCGGGCGAGCTCAGCCGCCTTCTCGCTGCGCGTCTGTACGGCCTGAAGGGTGAGCAGCGCGGCCTGCGCGCGGTCTTCCATGGTGGTGGTCGGAACCACGAGCTGGTCGGTGTGGTCGATCATCCGGAGCCAGTTCTCAGCACGGTCGCTGTTGCCGGAGTCCATGAAGATCAGCCGGTAGTACTTCGCGGCGACGCGGTGCACGAGGTCGACCTCGGCTGCGGTGACCTCATGGGTGCCGGCGATGTCTTCGTCAGAGCGCAGCACATCGAACTTGTCGGCCGGCTGGTGGTGCACGAAGGTCGACATCTGGCCGAACTCGGCCTCGCTGCTGAGCAGTGCGTCGGCGCTGTCGATGACGTCGAGAACGGTCGATTCGTGGGTACCCTGCTCGGTGCGCCAGCCGAGGGTGCCCATGGTCTCGTTGTTGTCCCAGGCGAGCACGCTGCCGCCGCCGTAGCGTCCGAAGACCGCGGCGAGGTTCACAACCGTGGGGGTCTTGTTGGCCCCGCCCTTGCGATTGATCACGGTGACGGTGCGCCGAGCGTCGAAACGACGGGTCACTTCTTCGATGTCGCGGCGTTCGCTCTGCTCAGACCGCCCCGGTGCCAGATGAAACCCGATGTGGTTGAGAAAGCCGGCGAAGCCCTGTTGGGCGGGCTCGGTGCTGCTGGGCGCGGCGAGAAACGAGGGGGCGTCACGCAAGTCACGGCTCTGTGTTTGGTTTGACATGGTGTCTTTCGTGTCTGCGGGTGAAACGGTGGTGGCTGGGGTTCTGGATGAGTCGGGCGAGGCGGTGCTCGCTGGCAACGACGGTGTTGCGGGTGCGGGCGCCGAGGTCACCAGAGCGGGCGAGGCCGCCGAGACCGGTTGGTATGCGGCCGACGAGGCGCCGTCATCATCGAAGTCGTCGTCGAGATCGTCATCCAGGTCGTCGTCGCTGGCATCGTCGATACCGTCGACATCGACATCGACATCGACATCGACATCGACGTCTTCGTCGTCGCTCTCGTCGCCCTCGCCCTCGTCGAGCTCCTCGTTCGGCGTGTAGCTCTCCTCTTCGACCGTTCCGTCGACGCCGACGAGCAGCACGCTCACGCCGGTCTGCGCGCGGGTGGTGACCCGAACGGGGCCGCCCAGACGCGCCGCCTCCGCCTGCATCAGGGCGATCAGAGCCTGCAGCGCTTCGCCGTCGGATGCGCCGGTGATGCGGTGCACAGTGCCGTCAACCCGAAGTTCCCCGGTGTTGTCGGGCCGCAGTGTGGCTGTCAGCACGGGGGCAGCAAGCACCTGGTTTTTGTCGATTGCCATGCCGAACCCCCTTCTTTTTCGTCAAAAATGTACGGGAACACTCGCTGTGCCCTTCATATGAGGTTAGACGACGGCGGGCATCTCGGCGGGGAGCTTCTCGGCGACGCCGAAACCCGCTAGGGGCATCCGGAGCGTGGCGGGCCTTGGAACCCTGCCACGCCGCGGGTCGGGGGCCCCGGTCGGGAAGGTCAGCGGGCCGCGCGTGGCGGGTCAGCGGGCGAGGCGGGGCAGGTCGATGTAGCGCACGGCGCGCATCCGCTCCCCTCGCTCGGCAGCGTAGTTCGGGTCGAGCAGCACGGCGGCGACGCGGTCGAGGTGGCTCGTCAGGGCGCCGGCGAGATCGTCCCACGCGGCGGCTCGGGCTGCTTCGACGGCGTCTGCCACGAACCGCTCGTCGCGGGTGAGCCGGTCGAGTTCTGACGAGAGAGCCGAGTAGGTCACGCGCCGCTGGGTGAGCATGGAGAACTGGGTGCGGGCATCCTCGAGCTTCGAAGCGGAGCGTCTCGGTGGCCTGGTGAGCGAGCGCATCTCGATGCGCATGCGGTTGGCGTACCCCACCTGTTCGAGAGCAAGCGCCCGCAGCTCTCGCCGCACGAACCCGCCGACGGCCTCTTCGTCGAACGAGCGATCTTCGCGCAGCGCTTCGACGATGATGTGGTTCTTCGTGGCCATGGTGAGCGCGAGGCGCATGATGAGAACGCCCTCATCGACGGCCCGCTGAACGACACCGTGATCGAGCGGGGGAGACGACAGCGCGAGGGCCGGGCGAGCCGCTCGGCGAAAGCGGGTGACGACCATGGCTTTCGCTTTCGTTGGTGCTCAGTTTGCGGTGCTCAGAAATCACTGCTCAGGGATCAGCGCCAGCTTACCGCCGGGGTGCTGGCTGCTCAGAAATTCGAGGGCCGCGCGCGCGTCGTCGAGTGGGTAGGTTCGCGCGATCGGAACCACAAGCCGGCCCGACGCCGCCAGCCCGATGAGGTGCGCCCGTACGCTGTTGCGGTAGGCCGCGCTGGCCGGCATCGACCCGCCGATCGCGACGAATCCGTCTGCCGTGGCCCGCGCGAGTGCGGCAATGGTCACGATGCGCGCCCGGTCCGTAACGAGTGCGAGCGACGCGTCAACCGCTTCGTCGGTGCCGACGGCATCGAGCGCGGCAGCGAACCCCTCGGCGGCAGCGTCGTGAAGTCGGCCCTCGAGCCCTTCTCCGTACGCCACCGGATGCCCGCCGAAGCGCCGCACGGTCTCGAAGCTGCTCTCGCTGGCGGTGCCCACTACCCGCGCGCCCATGAGTTTCGCCTGCTGCAGCACACTCACGCCCACCGCGCCCGATGCCCCGTGCAGCACGATGGTGTCGCCCGGCGCGACCTTCGTGACGTGCAGCATCTCGCTGGCTGTCGTTGCGGCGAGCAGCAGGTTGGCCGCCTCGGCGAAACCAAGCGCCTCTGGCTTCGCGAAGACGTCTTTCGCCGGCACGGTCAGTGCCGACGCGTATCCGCCCTGAACCCGGAATGCGATCACCTCATCACCGACCCGGCCGCCGCCTGACGCGATCTCGGTGTCGGGCCCGACGGCGGTGATGATGCCGGCCACCTCGTACCCCACCGCAATAGGCAGCTGGCTGCGGTCACTGCCTGACGCGACGTGCTTGTAGTCGGCCGGGTTCATGCCCGCCGCACGAATCTCGAGCGTCACCTCGCCGTGCTCCGGTTCGGGTACGACGGCCTCGACTTCGCTGAACACGTCGAGGTCGCCGAAGTCTGTTGCTATCCATCTGCGTTGCATACGGCTATTAAACGCTTGTCGCCTGCGAATGAGAACCGGCTGGCGGGTCGGCGAGTCGGCCCCGCGGCGCACTCGTGGCGGCGGCGCGTTGAAGCGCGCTACGCTCGCTGGGCGCGCCACCGCAGACGCGCAGGGTCTGCTGCCAGCGCTGGCGGCAGGCGAACCAGCGCAATACCGTATCGACTTCACGTTCGGAGACCGCCATGAGTGACATTCGAAACGAGGGTGTGGCGCCGGTCATCCTGGCGCCCAACCAGCCCCTCAACCGGCCCTACCGCGGAGGCTCGGGAATCGCCCGGTTCAGGGGCACCGCCCACACCGACCCGTACACCCCCGAAGACTTCGTGGGCTCGAGCACCGAGGTGTTCTCGGGCCACGGGGTGGGGCTCACGGTGCTGCCGGATGGTCGTTCCCTGCGTGATGCGATCGAAGCAGACCCCCTCGGCTACCTCGGGCCGCACCACGTGCAGGCGTTCGGCGCCGACCCCATGCTGCTCGTCAAACTGCTCAGCACCGACGAGCGGCTGTTCGTGCACTACCACCCCGATGCGGCGTTCGCTTCGGCGCACCTCGGGCGAACGGTGGGCAAGACCGAGGCCTGGGTGGTCATCGACACCGACGGGCCTGACGCCTATGCACTGCTCGGATTCAACCGCCCCATCTCCTCGGTCGAGGCCGAGCACTGGGTGACCGAGCAGGATGTCCCCGACATGGTGGGCGCCATGAACCCTGTCGCGCTGGCGACCGGCGACACTCTGTTCGTTCCGGCGGGCGTCGCCCACGGCATCGGGCCGGGCGTCACGCTGGTCGAACTGCAGGAGCCCACCGACCTCTCGATTCTGCTCGAATATCAGGGGTTTCCCGGCTTCACGCTGTCGAGTGCGCTGCTGGGGCTGGATGTTCGAACCGCCGTCACAGGGCTCGACCGATCTCTGTGGCTGCCGGAGCAACTCGCGGTTCTGGGCGAGGGGCGGGGCGACGGGGCCACCCACTTTCCTCCGGCTGCCGACCGGTTCTTTCGGGCGCGTTCGGTGCATGTCGAGGGTGCGGCCACGCTGGCGGCTGGTTTCGCGATTCTGGTGGTGGTGGTGGTGGCGGGGGAAGGCTCGCTGCAGGCTGGTGCTGCCGCCGGTGCTGCATCCATCGGAGCCAGCGCGGCGCCGCTGTCGCTGTCGCTGCGGCTTGGCCGGGGGACGACCGTGCTGGTGCCGTTCGGAGCCGGCGAGGTCACCCTGCAAGGTTCCCTCGACGTGATCGTGTGCTCTCCGCCGGCGCCGCCGCGCGCTACCTGAGCATATTCACGTCGGGAGCCCTGACGAGAAAGACGTCGACCTCGTCTTCGCGTTCGAACTCGAAGCCGTGGCGTTCGTACAGTCGCCGAGCGGGGCTGCCCTGCAGAACGTCGAGTCGAAACGGGCGTTCATCGGCGTGCTCGCGCATCACGTGCTGCAGTACGGCGCTCCCCAGCCCGTGACCCTGCTGGGACGGGGCCAGGTAGAAGTGCTCGATCCACAGCGCGTCGGGCTCTGGGCGCACGGCGATCACGCCGAGAGCGAGGTGCGTGCGGTCTTCGTCGGGAGCGGGCGACCCCGGTGACTCTGGCGCCCCGGGTGGCTCGCTGGCCCCGACTGCCTTGCTGGCCCCGACTGCCTCGCCGGCCCCGGATGCCTCGATCACGGAGGTGAATTCGGGAACGAAGGCGTTCAGAAAGCGCTGCCGCACCCGGTCGGGGTCGAACCGGCCGAGCCGTTCGAGGTCGGGGCGCATGACCTCGGCGCGCAGCTCGGCGATCCAGGCGGCGTCGTCGGCCGTGCTCGGCCGCAGCCTCCACGGGGCTGGGTCGCGTTTGGGCGCGGCCCCGTCATGCGGCGACACGGCCGGGCTGCGTTCATACCCGGCCATGTCACGCCGCCGTACGGGCTGCGCCTCGTTCGGGAGCAGAGGGTACGGCGGTGGCATCGGGGTCGGTCGTCGGGTTCCACGAGTGCGGCATGCCGATCGGGTTCGGGTACGGGAACAGCGGCGCGCACGCCGCCGCCACCGGGTAGAGGGCCGCGGCGATCGCCCGCAGAGCATTGTCGTCGAACAGCTGCCACGGCCCCACGGCGAGCGTGTTGGTGAGCTGCTCCGCCCGCGCGAGGGCGGCTTCGCCCAACGGCGTGGCGGCGTGCGGTGCGGTGGCGGGTGATGTGCCGGCGTCGGTTCTGGATGCGGCCGGTGCAAGCAGGCCGCGCGCGACCAGTGAGCGCTGTTCGGCGTGCCACTCGTCGTCGGTCCAGCCGCGGGCGCGCTGCATGTGGGGGGCGTCGAGGTCGAGCCCGGCGCGCAGCACGATGGTCGACAGCCCCGCCATGTCTTCTGTCACCAGCGCGAGCACGTGTCCGTCGCCGCGGTGTTCGCGGAGCGTGGTGACGCACTGCCACAGCACTCGGTACGGGTCAGGGGTGACGAGGGCTGCGAGCAGTGCGTGGTTGGCCGCGGCCAAGGGGCGACCCACGGCGTGCGCGCCGACAGCGAGCGCGGCCGGCAGCAGCGCCTCGGCGGCGCGGGCGACGATCGACTCGTCGGGCGCGAGTGCGCGAATCGTGGCCACGGCACCCTCGGCGCGAGCCTCGAGAGCGCGTTCGGGCGTGAGTGTGCTCCACACCGCGGGCAGGGCCCGCTCGACGAGCGCGGGCGCGAAACCACTGAAGATGGCGGTCACGGGCGCGCCCGAGATGGCTCCGAGGGGGGCTGCGCGGCCGGCGAAGTAGCCGTCCCAGTAGCGTGTGAGGCCGGCGGCGGCGAAACTGTCGCGCGACTGCGGCGAGAAGTAGGTGAGGGCGTGAACGGGCTCGAAGAGAGTCCAGAGGGCTCGAACCAGATGTTCCCGACTGCTCATGTGCGCCTTCCGTTCTCATGCCGCGGCCCCGCCGCCGCCCAACACCCTCGAGCATACGTGCAGCCCACCACCCCGGGCTTTCGCCCCCGAGGCCGGGCGGCTACGGTGGTGTGATGGCCAGACTCGGTGTTGTTGTCGACTATTCCAGTGATTTCGCCGAGGCCGCAGCCGACGTGGTTCAGTTCGAGAAGTTCGGCGTCGAGCAGGTCAGCGTCTCTGAGGCGTACTCGTTCGATGCGGTGAGCAAGCTCGGCTACCTCGCGGCCGTCACTGAGCGCATCACGCTGGCCACGGGCATCCTGCCTCTGTACTCGCGCACGCCCACGCTCATCGCCATGACGGCGGCGGGGCTCGATTCGCTGTCGGGCGGGCGGTTCGAACTCGGCATCGGAACCTCGGGGCCGCAGGTCATCGAAGGCTTCCACGGGGTGCCGTTCGACGCACCCCTGGGTCGCACCCGCGAGACCATCGAGATCTGCCGCGCCGTGTGGCGGCGCGAGAAGATCGACCACGCCGGGCGGTACTACTCGATTCCGCTGCCGGTGGGCGAGGGCACCGGGCTCGGCAAGCCGCTGAAGCTCATCAACCGACCGCTGCGGCCGGGCATCCCGATCACCGTCGCGGCGCTCACGCCCAAAAGCGTGGCGCAGGCCGCAGAGATCGCCGACGGCTGGCTGCCCCTGTTCTACTACCCCGAGCGGGCCGACCTCGCGTGGGGCGCAGCTCTCGCGCAGGGCAGAGCTCTTCGCGACCCGGCCCTCGGCGCGCTCGACGTCGTTGCAGAGATGCCCCTCTTCATCGGCGACAGCACCGACGAGGCCTTCGACGAGTACCGCCAGCGCATGGCGTTGTATGTGGGCGGCATGGGCGCCCGCGGGGCCAACTTCTACAACGACCTCGCCAGCCGCTACGGCTACGGCGACGAGGCCGCCCTCATTCAGGAGCTCTACCTCACCGGCCAGAAAGCCGAGGCCGCCGCCGCCGTACCCGACGACCTCGTGCGCTCGACCGCCCTCATCGGCACCGAGAGCGAGGTCAGGCTCCGGATGCTCGCCCTGCTCGATTCGGGAGTGACCACGATTCTCGTGCAGCCCCTCGGCGGCTCGCGCACCACCCGTCTCTCGGCCGTCGAGGCCGCGCAGAACCTGCTCGCCTCCCTCGCCTGACGCCTGACGCCTGACGCCGATCGCGTCACGCCCCCTCGAACCTCCCTGCCATCAAGTCGATCTCTGAGTGCCGGATTTGCATTCGTGCCGCCTCGACCGCCCACCGCGCCACACTCTGTCTGACCTCGGCCTCGATGGTCTTCGCCTGGGCGAGGCTGAGCCTGAAAAGACCGGCGACCGCCCGCGCCGACTCCACATCGATGTCGAAGTCGTTGTCAACGACCGCCGTCGAGAGCTGTTTGTTGCCGGGCTCGGGGTTCGGGTTCAGGTCGAATGCGGGTGCGAGGTTCCATGAGTTCGAGCTGTCTTCAGGCAGAGAGCCATGGTTTCGAAGGTGATCATCGGTAGTGGAGATGAGCATCGAGAACACCATGCGCCGCCAAAGTTCGGCCAGCTGCGCTGTCGGCAACGACGCGAACTGCTCGATCAGTTCGGCGATCTCGACAGAGCTGCGCTGTTCGCCGTCGCGGGCTTCGAGCAGGGACAACGATGTCCTGCGCCTGCTTGTCGGCGCGGGGAGCTCAATCGGCGGCGGGCATCCAGACCCCGACCTCTGAGCTGATGACGGTCTCGGGCCGCAGCGTGCTGGTGCTCGGCAGATTCGACAGACACGGCGATACGCGCATCGGCTACGCGAGCGCGATGACCCTAGTCGAGTTCGCCGAATAGGCCAGCGGCGTGGCGAGATATGAATCGGCGTAGCTGAAGGTAGCGCTTTCGGTGCGCCCGCGCCGGTGCGCCCGCGCGGGTGCGCGAACACCGTTCCGGCGAGCTGGTCGTAGCCAAGCAGTTGCACCCACACCTCGGCGCGTTCGTCAACCATTGTCGGTTCTCAGGGTGGTGGGGCGCCGCACTCGCTGGGGAAGTATGTCATCAGAACGCAACCGCCCCACGTCAGACGAGTACGGGTCGACGCTCTCGACAACCTGCTGCAGGATGCCCAGCGAACGAAGCACCCGCACCAGACTCTCGACGCTCGCCCCGCCTTCGCCCTGCTCAAGGCGGCGCAGTGTTCCTCGAGAGAGCTGCCCGAAATGTGTAGTTGGCTCAGCGTCGATACACGAATTGCAACCGTTGTCAGCCCCCAACGCCGCGCTGCATTTGATCGTACGGTGAAGGGGTGAGAGTCTCTGTCGTCATTCCGGTGAAGAACGATTCCCGAGCGCTCGCGAGCTGCCTGGCGGCGCTCGCCGCACAGACCGTGGCACCAGACGAGGTGATCGTGGTCGACAACGCGAGCACCGACGACAGCGGTGACGTGGCCGCCGCGTGGGGGGCCCGCGTACTCTACGAGGCCGAGCCGGGCATCCCTGCAGCCAGCACGACGGGCTACGACGCGTGCCGGTTCGATGTCATCGCGCGTCTCGACGCAGACTCGGTGCCGCCGCCGCGGTGGATAGAGAACGGCCTGGCGCGGCTCGAAAAAGAGCCCGGCGTCGACGCGGTCACCGGGCCCGGCCGTTTCTACGATGGCCCAGCGCGGGGCAGTCGGATGCTCGGGGCGCTGTACATGGGTGCGTACTTCCACTCGATGCGCTTGGCGCTCGCGACGGTTCCGCTGTTCGGGTCTACCTTCTTTCTGCGGCGGTCGGTGTGGCGTGAGGTGCGGGGCTCGGTGCACTGCTGGGGAACCGATCTGCACGACGACGTGGATCTGAGCATCCATTTGACCCCACGGTTCACGATTGTGTACGACACCGCCGTCTGGGTTGGCATCTCGTCACGCCCGTTGACCGATTGGCGCACCTTCGCGTACCGCATGCACCGGGGTTTTCAGACGCTGGCGCTGCACTGGCCGGCGAGTTCGTCGGTTCTGCGCTGGCGGCATGTGCTGCTGCGGTCGCTGGCTGCCCCTACTTCGCGGTGAATCCCGCATCGACCGGCAGCGTGACCCCGGTGACATACCGCGCCTCATCGCTGACCAGCCACGCGATCGCGTTGCTGATGTCGATGGGCTGAATCAGCTCGACCGGCAGCAGGTTCTGCAGTGCCGCGCCCATGCCGGGGTTCGAGTTCAGGAACTCCTGCATAGCGTCGTTCACCACCATCGGGGTGTTCACGCCGGTGGGGTGAACCGTGTTCACCCGGATGCTCTTCGGCGCCAGCCAGTTCGCGTAGGTGCGCATGAGCCCGACGACGCCGTGCTTGGCCGCCGTGTAGCCCGACGTTGCCCCTGTTCCGTCGCCACCCGCACCACTGAGGCCCTGGGTCGAGCTGGTCAGCACGATCGCACCGCCCTGGCCCTTCTCGATCATCGACGGTACGGCGGCCATCACGGTGTTGTGAACGCCGAACAAGTTCACCTCCACCACGTCGCGGAAGGCTTGTGCGTTGTCGGCCTTCGTGCCCTGCGGTGCGATTCCGGCGTTGGCGAGAATGATGTCGACGGGGCCGAGCTCGGCCACACCCTTCTTGGCGGCCGCCACGAGGGCGTCGAGATCGCGCACGTCGGCCCTGATCGCCACGATGCGGCGGTCGAGGGCTTCGACACCCGCCACCGTTTCGTCGAGGTCGGCGGGAACCGACATGGGGTAGGGAACCGAGTCGATCTGCCCCACGATGTCGACGGCGATGATGTCTGCGCCCTCCTGGGCGAGGCGCAGCGCGTGACTGCGCCCCTGGCCGCGAGCGGCGCCGGTGATGAAGGCGACTTTGCCCTCGAGTCTTCCCATGATGCTCTTCCTTTCGATAGAGAGTGGATGGTCGCCTCCGAAAGCGTGAGCG
The DNA here is from genome assembly GCF_035018625.1 of Subtercola sp. RTI3. Classification (NCBI taxonomy): domain Bacteria; kingdom Bacillati; phylum Actinomycetota; class Actinomycetes; order Micrococcales; family Microbacteriaceae; genus Subtercola; species Subtercola sp. RTI3. Next base: position 114,489 of record NZ_JASJXO010000005.1, read on the forward strand.
GCCAGTGCCCCACATTCGGCACTGAGTGCCGAATAGTCGCAGGCTAGCCCCGCCCGACATGATTGGCAAGGAATATTGCCGGGCCGTTCGGCTGTTACCCAGAGGTACCCCGTGCGTGCGCCCGGTTGTCGGGCGAGCGCCCCGATCGAATGGACACTTGCGTATGACCGACCTCTTCTCGCCTTTCACTGCCGGCGACCTCACCCTTTCGAACCGCATCGTCATGGCCCCGTTGACCCGCACCCGTTCCGGCATCGAAGGAGTGCCGGGCGACATGGTTGTCGAGCAGTACGCCCAGCGGGCATCCGTCGGCCTCATCGTCAGCGAGGGCATCTACCCCTCGTTCGCCGGGCAGGGCTACCCGGGCCAGCCGGGGCTCGTCACTGAAGAGCAGCTCGCCGGCTGGCAGAGGGTGACCGATCAAGTGCACGCGGAGGGCGGCACCATTGTCGCCCAGATCATGCACGCCGGGCGGGTCAGCCACTCTGAGATCAACGGCAATAACCATGTCGAGGCCCCGAGCGCCATTGCCATCGACGGCGAAACCCACACGCCGCTCGGAAAGGCGGCCTACCCGGTGCCGCACGCGCTCGGCGAAGACGAGCTTCCCAGCATTGTCGAGACTTTCGTTCAGGCCTCGAAGAACGCCGTCGCAGCCGGCTTTGACGGCGTCGAACTGCACTCCGCGAACGGCTACCTGCTGCACCAGTTTCTCGGCGCCACCTCGAACGTGCGCACCGACGGCTACGGCGGCTCAGCTCTGAACCGCACCCGTCTGGTCACCGAGGTGATGACCGCTGTCGCCGAAGCGATCGGTGCTGGCCGCGTGGGCATTCGCATCTCGCCGTCGCACAATATCCAGGGCATCATCGAGAACGATGCGGATGACCGCGCCGTCGTCTACGGCCGGCTCATGCAGACCGCCGCCGACCTGGGCCTCGCCTTCGTCAGCGTTCTGAACGCGGAGCCGTCCGGCGACTTCGTGCAGGGCCTGCGCGCCCAGTTCGGCGGAGCCTTCCTCGTCAACAGTGGCTTCGGCGCGGTGACAACCCGCGACGAAGCGATCGCCCTGATTGCGGATGCCCAGGCCGACGCCGTGGTGGTGGGCCGCCCGGTCATCGCCAACCCTGACCTGGTCAGGCGCTGGCGCGACGACCTCGAGCTGAACCCGCTCGACCCGGCCACCCTCTACGGCGCGGGCCCCGAGGGCTACACCGACTACCCCACCTACGACGAGGCATTCGCGCCCGTCGCGTAGCCGCGCACCGGGCCCAGACAGAGATTCAGGGCCAGACGGCGACTCAGGCGGGTTCGGCCGCCAGCCAGGCGTCGATCGCGATCTTCGCGGCAGACTTCAGGCCGGCCGAGCCCGCCCCGCACTCGATCGAGCTCCACGCGCACGCGGCGAGCTGCTCGTCGCTCAGCCCGAGAACCGTGCGGCAGAGTTCGTACTCAGCGAGGATGTCCGGCCCGAATAGAATCGGGTCATCGGCGTTGATCGAGCAGCGCACGCCCGCCTCGAGCAGCACCTTCAGCGGGTGGGCACCGATCTCGGGCACCACCGACAGCAGCACGTTCGAGGTGGGGCAGACGTCGAGGCAGATTCCGTCGGCCGCGAGCCGCGCCATGAGGGCGGGGTCGAGTGCCGAAGTGACACCGTGCAGAACGCGGTCGGCGTGCAGGTCATCCAGAGCCGACCACACCTCGACGGGCCCAACCAGCTCGCCCGCGTGCGGCGTCGACAGCAAACCGGCCTTTTTCGCAATGGAGAACGCCTCGGCATACGGGGCTCCCGGATGCCCGCGCTCGTCATTCGCGAGCCCGAGCGACACCACACCCCGCCCGGCGAACGCGGCCGCCACCTTCGCGTAGGCCACCCCCACCTCGATGCTCTCGATGCGGTCGACGGTGATCATGAGCCCGATCTCGACGCCCCACTTCTCAGCCGACGCGCGGCACAACTCGATCATGGCTTCGAGAGCGAGCTCGGTCGAACCGTAGACCCCGGCGTAGAAGTGCGGGCTTGCCCCGAACTCGATGTAGACGACCCCTTCGCGGGCCGCATCTTCGACCGCTTCGTCGATGAGCCGAGCCAGGTTCTCGGGGTTCGAGAGCACGGCGAGAATGCCGCGGTAGGTGTCGCTGAACTCGGTGAAGTCGGTGAACACGCTGTGCATGGGCACGACGATGTCCATGGCCTCGCTCATGTCGGTGAGCGTGGCGGGCCGAATCGCCGCCTCCATGTGCAGGTGCAGGTGCCCCTTGGGCAGCAGCGCGAGATCGCGCACGGGGGCCTGGGTCTGAACGGCGGTGTCGGTCATGAGTCTGCTCCAGCTTCGATGAGGGCGGTGAGAAAGGCGTGCAGGGCAGCTTCGATGTTGACGGCAGTGACGGCGATGGTGTCGGGGGCCGGCTCGATGGGCCAGGGCACGAGGCGCCCCTCGGCCGTCTGCATGACGCGCGCGCGAACCGTGAAGCCGTCGTTCGTGATGTTCACAGGGCCGGTCACGGTCTCGGTCGCCCACTCGGGGTGGAGCATCAGCATGGCGGCGAGCCCGTCGTGCACAGGGCTCACCCTGCGGCCCCAGGCGAGTCGGTAGAAGTCGAGGTACGACTCCAGAATGGTGGCGGCGAATGTGCCGGTGGCCGTGCCCGAGCGGTGCAGCATCAGCACGTCTTGCTCGTCGGTGACCACGGTGGCCGTGGCGTTCACCCCCACCATGAGGCGCCGGGTCGCGGGTGCCTGGAATACAGCGCGTGCGGCATCGGCGTCGTTCTGGATGTTCGCGTCGAACATGTCGGTGCGCCCCACCTCGGGGAACGGGCCGCTACCACCCATGATCGTGATCGAAGTGAAGAGGGTCAGCAGGTCGGGCTCGATCTCGAGCGCCAGAGCGATGTTCGTGAGGGGGCCGAGCGTCAGCAGCTCGTACTCTCCGGGGTTGCCCCTGGCCAGCTCGACGAGGTATTCGGCTGCGCTCTGCGGCAGCAGGTTCGAGGGCTGTGGCCGCTCATCGATCACGTCACCGAGGCCGTCATGCCCGTGCACATAGTGTGCGATGTGCGGCTCGGCGTGCAGCGGTTTCGCCGCCCCCCTCGCCACCGGCGTTTCGCCAAGGCCCACGAGCCCGAGCACGTAGGCGATGTTCTGCACCGAGTCGTCGACGACGCAGTTGCCGTACACCGCCGTGATGGCGACCAGCTCGACCTCGGGCTGCGCTGCCAGGTAGAGCAGGGCGAGCGCATCGTCGATTCCCGTGTCGGTGTCGACGATGATGCGGCGGGTGGGCGCGGAGGAGGTCATGCGATCCGTTCTGGGCGGGGG